>CACYCU010000175.1 GCA_902772945.1 uncultured bacterium
CAAAATGTAAAAACGAATTTAAAAATGGCTAAAACCTGGTTATAATGCCTGATAAGATAACCTGTTGTGCAACAACCCTATAAAGTTTTTCACCACATGTGCCGTCAAATATTCAGTGTTAATAGTAAAAAGGAGAAAACTATGACAAAAACAAACGGTGTAGATGGTTCTTATGTATCTTATACAAGAAAAGTAGACGGAAAAGAACAAAAAATATTAGAAAAAAACGGTCAATTTTTTATATTTGGCTCAAATAACCAACTTGTTGAAGTTAAAAAGACAAGAAACGGTAATATGTTTCATAAAGCTGAATTTGAAACCGTAAAGGATAATCATGAAATAACAATGGAGCCAAAGAATATAGAGTTTGACGATAGTGGAAATCCGCTAAACGGTCCGCAAAAGCAAAAAGACGGACAATACATATTTTATAAAGACGGAAAAATTGTTGGATATGGACCAAACAAAGATAAATATAGTGAATCAATTGGCGATAATAAAATAAAAACAACTTATTATGATCCTGAAATGTCCTTGGTATCTGAGTATGATCCAGAAACAAAACTAATGACAAGGCGTATAGGATACAATAAAGATAATAAAAAATTCAGAGAAGAAATCTTTGAAAATGGCTTGCCTGTAAAGCATATTAGTTACAAAGATGATGAAAAAACTGTAAACTTCTATATTACTTTAGAATATTACCAAGGAACAAATCATCCAAAACTCATAACTACTTTTTCGGGAAATGATGAAGAAGAGGCTAAAGCTTTTTATAAAGAAGACGGTGAAACTATAGACTATCAATTAAAAAAAGAGGGCGATACGTGGGTTAAATACGATGCGGATGATAATAAAATAGAAGAATAAAAACGAGGCTTGCCTCGTTTTTTATTCGATTATTCTTTAAGTATATCTGCGTATTTTTGGAGTTCATTGAGCAGAGGTTCGTATTTTGTATTGAGTTCAAATCTCGTTCTTTCGGGATCTGAGCTTTTTACAATTTGCATATCAATTTTTGCTTGCAGTGCTGTTTTTAATATCTCGGGTATATTTAATGCTGTCGGATTTTCGCTTGACAGGTTTTCGTAGTATTTATCCAAATAATCCGCAGACAATCTTTCTTTCCAATTAGTGCTGTTCCTTGTTCCTGCCTGATTGTACAAAGTGTCTGTTATTCCGAAAAGGTCGGCAAAAGATATTTGAAATTTTTCTGACGTCAAAAGCTCTGAAAATTTCGCTTTTACAAGTTCATTATCGTTATTAGCTATTTTTTTGCAGAATTCATCACGTTCATAAGGTCTTGCCATGTTCAAATAACCTGCAAGGTATAGAGGGTTCCAAGCATCACTGTTTTTTGTCCATTCACGTTTTACCATGTTCATTGCAGGGATTGAATCGTGTGAACCTACAACTTTCCAATTTCCGGAAGGTGCTGTTTCTATTTTTGACCATTCAGTCTGCGTTAATCCAGGCAGATGCAAATCGTCATAGAAAACTTTTACAAAAGCCTCCGGTCTGCTGCAAACATCTTCCCAAACAGCTTCTTGAGGATCTATTCCGTGTTCTCTCAATGCAGGTAACACAATTCTGTTCATTACATTAGAGTGATAAGTTTTGTATCCGTTTCCATGGTCATATTCACAAGAATAATTGCTGTAATCGTCAAGTTTTTCTCCGTCCGGAGTCCGCATTTGTGACATGTATTCGCCATTAACAGGGTTTGTATAAGGGTTATTGATAGGATTTTTGTGCTCGTCTAATACCAGTGTTGAATTCTCAATAACATAAGGTTCTATCAAACCCATTGCATGGTCAATACGAATATTTTCAGAAAATTCAAGCGCATAATCAAGCTTGTCTTTCAAAAATTGACCGGCAGAACCAAGTCCGTCAGCGGTAAACAATTTTCTCGGGTTTAATACCGGTAAATGCCAGATTTGAGGGTTTTGTCCGTCTCCTTGAGGAACACCTAGTTGATAACCTTCCAGAAAAGCATCTCTACAGCGCCAGTGATCAATTTTTGAACAGCCAACCAACAAATCATTAAAATATTTAAAGCCGACTTCATCACGCCACTGCTTGTTTTCTTTTATCTGTTTAGTGGCTATAAATTGTTCAAATTTATATTTTTCAATCTCATTTTTGTTGTATTTTAAAATTTCATCATACCTGATTTCGGCTTCAGGATTTCCTTTTTCAAGTTCAGGAATCAAATTTTCATCCAATTCATTATTCCAAACTTCAAAACAATCAGTGCCGTAGTATTTTGACAAAACTTTAAATACACCTTCATCAGTTAGTATTTCATCGTGATTTTTGCAAAATTTTTCAAAATCTTTATTTAACTTAATAGCTTGCGGCTGACCTTTGGACAAATTCTTTTTAAAAGTTTTATAACTTTCAGAAAGAGCCGTATCATATGTTTTTACAGCTTCGTTAAAATCACTTTGAGCGTAATCTATGTCGGTAATTTCAGGCTTTTTTGTTACTTTGTTATAGGTTTTTTGAGAAAGAATTTTTCCGTATTTTTCGGTTGTTAATTCTTCTAAATCAATAAACAATTTATTTTTTGCAAATGCTGAGCTGCTATATGGAGATGCGAAAATCTGATTTTCTGCATATTCAAGTTCTCCCCCAGGTCCTAGCTGATTCCCGTTAAACCCGTATAACATTAAAAATTTTGTATATTCACGGGCGGCTTTTCCGTATGGCGAACCTACATAGGTATCTCTGCCGACTGCAGGAAAACATGAACCGTGGGTTATTACAATTCTGTCTTTTGTTCCCATAGCATCGTATGCCTTATTGACGGCTGTTTGAAGGCCCTTTTCTTCTTCCGGTTTTGGACGTCTTTTGAATGATATTAAATTATTTTCTACACCTAATATTCGCATATTATTTTAAAAATCAAACATAAAATTTTTTGCTAGATTTCAGCAATAACTTCTATCGGTGTTGAACAGCCTATTTCTTCTCTTGCAAGTACTGTTAAATTGTTTATATAATTGCTGAGCAAAGTAAACATCAAATGTCTCAATTCTAAAGGAACTATTAATTTTGGATTATCAATGTTATATTTTTTTATCTTTTTGTTTAATTTATTAGCAAGTGCTTCTGCAAAATCTGCATCAATTTTGATTATAGAATCTTCGCTTTCTTCATAGCTAAATTTGTCTATTGTAGAATCAGACATGTCAAAAGCGCAGATTATTCCTTCAGAATTTTGGTTAGCTTTGCATATATGTTTTGAAAGAGCCAGCCTTATTTTCTTTATCAAATCGGATTTCGCACTTTCTTCTGCAAAGTCATTAATCTTCTCAAAAATGTATGTTATGTTTTTTATTGAAACACGTTCTTTAATCAGATTTGTCAGTATGTATCTTAATTCTGTGTATGAAAGGAAATCAGGTATAATGTTTTCTATCAGAAAATCATTATTTTGACTTACAATTTCTATATATTTGTTTAAATCTTCGTAATCCAAAAGTTCTTCTACATATTTGACGGCGCAAAATTCAAGTGCTTTTGCAATATATTGTGCGCTTGTAATTCCGTTTTGCCAAAAATCTTTAGTTTTATCTTTTTCTATCCAAACAATTTTTTTACCGGTTATTTTGTCTACATCGTTAACTGAATTTTTAATTTTTTTATCAAGGTGCAAATCATCTGAATAAAACATTAAAAAGTTTGGATAAACATTTCCTTTAAATACATCAAGTCCCCTGATTCTGATACTAAATTCGTATGGGTTAAGGTTTTCATCATCTTGAAAAACAATTTTTGGTATAATATAACCTAACTCTTCTGTCAGTTTTAGTCTTGATTTAACTGTTTCTGCAACAAGTTCTTCTTCTAATATTTCATGTTCCGGGTCAACACAACCTAAAATTTCTTCACTTAAGCGGATCGATAATTTTTCTTCTTTAAGTTTTGAATACATTTCATCAGGAGAAGTTGCTTGTGCAAGTTTTGCTTTCAAATCTTCAAGTTCTTTCAGACCTGCTGAAATTTTGTCATTTAATTTTTTTCTGTTTACCGGAGTTTCTGTATCAAGTTCTTTTTTTATTTTAGCGATTTTTGCTTTTTGGTCTCTTATTTTGCTTTGAATTTCTAAACAAACTTCGTAAGGAGATTGTTCTGACAAAAGCATTTTTTCCATTTGACTCTTAAATGTTGAAATGTTTATTATGTCAGCATTTTCGCCTTGTCCGTCAGCAGGTTTCATAAAAATGCAATGACACATTATCTGTCCGTCTTCTCCTTCGACTTCTTGCATGCTATACAATTCCCAATTATTCATTGACATTTCATTCAATAAGTTTTGGAGCTCTTGCGTATTTTCGCTTGAACAAGTTTTTATTACGTATTGCATTTTTTTGTTGTACATAAATTACTCCTTGATAAGAATCTTTATTGCTTCTATAGCTGTTTTTATTGCTTTGTCAGTATCATGTACTACAGGATTTTCCAAACCTTGTTTTTCTCTTTCTTGATTCGCAACAGCCAAAAATACTGAACCAACTTTAACTTTTAGAAAACTTCCAACGATAAATAATGCTGCAGATTCCATTTCAGAAGCCAGACAGCCTAAACGTTTCCAAGCTTCCCATTTGTTAAGAAGTTCGTAATTTACAGGCATTTTGTCAGGATTATGCTGACCATAAAATGAATCTTTGCATTGAACAATGCCTGTATGATATTCAAATCCTAAATTTTTTGCGGATTGAACCAGTGCATTTGTGATATCTAAATTTGCAACTGCCGGAAATTCAATCGGAGCATATTCACGAGATGTTCCTTCCATTCTTATAGCACCGGTTGCAATTACTATATCACCGCCTTTTACGGATGTCTCAATACCGCCGCATGTTCCGACTCTGATAAAATTTTTCGCACCAACATTTACAAGCTCTTCCAATGCAATAGATGCAGAAGGCCCGCCAATGCCTGTCGATGTTACACTAACTTTGACCCCGTTTAAGTAACCTGTATAGGTTGTAAATTCGCGCTTGTCGGCAACAAGTTTTGGCTCATCAAAATACTCGGCAATTTTTTTGCAACGTTTTGGATCGCCGGGTAGTATTACATATTCACCAACATCGCCTTGTCTTAAGCCGATGTGGTACTGTTCTCCGTTTTCAGAATAGTTCATATTACTCCGTATTAATATTGACCGCTTCTTAATTTTTGGATTACTAAATCAGAAATATCTACGCCGCCAACAAAAATTACTCTGTAATCTACTATGGCATCAAGTTTTTGTTCTACAAGAACTTGTTTTGCTGCAGCTTGAATTTTGTTATAAACTTGCTCTTCTTTTTGAGCTCTTAATCTCATATATGCATCTTCTTTAAGTTTGAATTCACGAGCAGTTTGTTCTTCAAAGTTTTGTTTTTTTAATGGTGTGTCTAAAGATTTGTATTGTTTTTCTTTGTCAACCATATATTGCTGCATTTCCAAAGCTTTTGAATCAATTTCTTTTACTGCTTGTTGAGCAAATGAGAAATTCTCTTGAACTTTTGTATAATCAATATATCCTATACCTGCAGCATTGGCTTTTAGTCCAAATATTAAGCTAACCATTAATGCCGTTAAAGCAAATTTTTTCATTTTATACCTCCATTAATACATTATATCGCCTACACCAAACGTAAAGTATCCGTGTCTGTTGCCGTTTGAACCCGGGTTGGTAATAGGAATACCATAATCGATTGATAACGGTCCCATACCCGGTACATATATTTTTAAACCGACACCGGCTGCAACGCCATATCCCGGTCTGTCATATAGTTTATCAGTAGTTGATGAGCCGAACATTTTTCCGGCATCAGCCCATACTGTAAATCTCAAGTTGTGAAGGAATTGAATTCTTGTTCTGTCCATAAATGGTATAGGAGTTGCAAATTCTGCACTACCCATTACAAAAGCATCACCGGTACCGACGCCACTCATTTTGAAACCTCTTATGGTGTAAGGACCACCAAGTCTGTATGCCATAACTTCAGGCATGTGGTCGCCGTGAATTTTTCCGCCACCTTTAAATGTAAATGACAAAGATGATTTTTTGGCAATTGGTATATATTGTTTTATCATACCTGTTAGTTTGCCGTGAGTTTTGTCAAAACCGTTTAATCCAAATTCTTCATCAAATCTAATGCTGGCCATTGTTCCGCGTCTTGTTACTATAGAGCTGTCACGGGTATCATACAATAGAGCGGGACTCAAAGACAAGAACAGGCCGCCTTCCAATTGTTCTGCACGTTTGGAAATCGGAATATTATATTTTCTAAACATTCCGGTAATCTTATCTTTATCACCTTCAGATACGCCAACATGTTCAACACCCAAAGAGAATGTACTTGTTACGTTTCTGTTAAATTTCATTCTGTGAGCAACTGTTGCTTCAGCACCGATTCTTCTTTCTATTGCGAGCGGAACTTGGTAACTTCCGAAATCTCTATAGAAGATTTTGCTCATCAAAGATGTATCTGCATTGAAAAAGTATGGTTTAAAATAACTTAATTCAGCTTGAATATTCATCCTTCTTTTTATTGAAGAATCGTTCAAGATTACACCGGTACCCGCAATACCGTTTAATGAAATTCTTTCACCTCTGCCTAAGAAGTTGTTATCTGCTATACCTACAGAACCGAACAAACCTGTTACGGAATCGATACCACCGCCGACAGAAACTGTTGCTGTTCTTTGTTCTTCTACATTGATTGTAATATCATAAAGATCAGGGTCATCAGTTGGTTCAATTTCTCTTGTTACATCCTTAAATGCTTGTGTAGCATATAATCTTACGAGATCACCTTTTAATACATTTTCGTTATAAACTGTTCCGGGTTCAGTCAAAACGTTGCGTTCCACAACATAGTCTTTTGTTTTTTCGTTTCCGGCAATCATTATTCGGTTAATCATACCTTCTTTTATGCTGATATTAACCGTTCCGTCAGGATCATCCGTGACGGATTCTATTCTGGCCAGTATATAACCTTTTGAACTGTAGCAGTCTTGAATTTTTGCAATAGCTTCATTTAATTCGCCGATATTTTGGGGTTTGCCTTTCATCGGCATTAAGAAACTCAGAATTTCATCTGTAGATACAACAGTGTTACCCTCTATTGTGAAATCTGTAACCGGTGCATTTTCTTGCAATGTTATTTTTAGGGTAATTGTACCGTCAGAATTGTCAACCGGAATAGCTTTCATGTTCTTTTCTGAAAAGTATCCCATTTGATAGATTGATTTCAAAGTTGTCAAAGCAGCATCTCTTGTGTATTTATCTCCGGGTTTAATCGGGATATTTTCAAGAATAAGTGATGTATCAATCACATTGTTGCCTAAAATTTCTATATTTTTAAGGGTTTTGGCCTCTGTTGAAGTCGTACTTACTGCGGCAGAAGTTGTTACTGAAGAATAGTCATTGCCAAATTGGGTTGCAGATGGGGGTTGTAAATCATGTATTTCATAATCAACTGTATCTCCCCAAAAACTATTAGCAGCAATGCTTTGTGACGGACACATAAGCACTGTTAGCAGGGCTATTAACGATATATATATTTTATGTTTTGAATTCAAGAACTTCTACCTTAAAATACTATTCTAAAAACATTATAGCATAAATTATAAAAAGTAAAATATTTAATAAATATTTAAACTGTTTGATGTAGAAGTTATTGATTCTGTTTGCAATGCTGGATTTTGCAACTAAAAAAGTAATGAAATCTTTTGCTCAAGATGACAATAAATATTTAATTGTAATGTACTAAACAAACTTATCCTACTTATCAAACATATAGATCCTGAAACAAGTTCAGGATGACTCTATTTCGTCATTCAGAGGTTTCAGCGCACGCTTGTGTCCTGTTTCGTAAGACTCGCTCGTCTACAAGCAAGAATCTCAAAAATATTAAATATTTTTAACAATTACTCCAATCTCAAACATATCAATTATTTACACCCAATTAAAATTTAATTGTAACAAAATGTAAAAACGAATTTAAAAATGGATGAAACCTAGTCATAATGCCTCATAGGATAGGATAGGATAGGCTGTGTTGCGCCTCTATAAAGTTTTTCACCATATGTGCCGTCATAAAACATCGTGTACAAAGCAATGAAAGGAGAAAATGTATGCGCGATTTAGATATTAGAGGTTTAGGCGGTGCTGATTTTGGAAAAAAACTTGGAGATGAAGCAGTTAAAAATTTTATTGAAGGCGAAAATGCAAAATTGAAGAAGACGCCAATTTTTGATTTTGCTAAAACTCTGCCACCTGTTGAAGGTGGAAAACAGACGTATAGAAGTCAAGATGTGTATAATAACAATGCCAAAACACCTCCGCCACCAATGGATGAAAATGATGTTCCGAACGGAAAACCGGCAAATGTAAAAGAAGATTTTGCTCAATATGAAGGTGAAACTTATATTGATGCAATGACTGGTGAGGTATATGATAAAGCTACCAATGAAGCAACCGGTAATGAAATTGTATATGACAGCCAAGGCAGAATTATAGATTTTGGTATTGGTGCTCGTCAAAGGGCTGAAAATCCACAAGAATAGATTTTGACAAATTGATGAGATACATAACATTCACAAAAAAACGAGGTTAGCCTCGTTTTTTTGTGTTAAAATAATTTTCGGAAGGAAAATTATTATGATAATACCTCAAAATTTTGTCCCCGCAATGTTGATTACCCTATTTGCCGGATTGGCAACTACTATTGGCGGCGGAATTGCATTTATTATCAAAAAAAACAACCTAAAAGCTCTGTCTGTCGGATTAGGCTTTTCTGCAGGGGTAATGATTTTTGTTTCTTTCATGGATATGCTGCCTGAGGCGAGCAAACTGTTAGCGGTTAATTTCCCGAACAGTCACGATTGGATTACATATTTAGGATTTGTAATAGGGCTGGTTGTAGCTATTTTAATAGATTATTTTTTGCCTGACCATATAGATGAAGAAGATGTATTACATCCGGACAGCCCTGCAAGACGCAATTATAAAATTAAAAGAGCCGGTATTTTTACGGCTGTTGCTATATGTGTACATAATTTTCCGGAAGGTATGGCGACATTTTTTACGACAACTCAAAATATAACATTAGGTTTATCTGTTGGTATTGCAATTGCAATTCACAATATTCCGGAAGGTATTGCTGTTGCATTGCCAATGTATCATGTTACCGGTAAAAAACGCTATGCAATGCTTTATGCAGCTTTATCTGGTATAAC
>CACYCU010000176.1 GCA_902772945.1 uncultured bacterium
AACGCTTTTTCTTCGTTTAACTTTTTAGCATATAACTGACCTAATATGATATATGCAGGCAGCATATTGGGGTTATATTCCAAAGATTTTTTTGCATAGTGAATCGCATCATCAATATTATCTCTCAAGGCCTTTAATCTTGCATATTCAAAATTATTACTTTCATTCGGGCAAACATTTGCCAAAAAAGCAAGTTTATTTTCGGCTTTGTCATACATTTCAAGTTTAATTTCCATAACTGCACATAAAAACACAGCTGAAAAATTATACTTATTAATTTTTGATGCTTGTGCAAATTTTTCACGAGCTTCGGAATAGCGCTTTAATTTCATTAAAGCCATACCCCAGCCGGTAAAGGTATCTGAATTTCCGGCTTGAATTTTATTTGCGTTATCAAAGGCTTTTTCTGCTCGTTCATGCTCTTTCATGGAAAGAAGCGAAAAACCAAGCCGCTGCCATACGTTTTTGTCATTTGGATTTAAATCAGCAGACAACTGATAATTTTGAACAGATTCTTCAAATTTTCCTATCCGCTCATAGACCAATCCCAAATATTTGTAGACAAGAGGGTCTTTTTGAGGAAGCTCCAAAGCTTCTTTTAATACTGCTTCAGCCTGCAAATATTTATTCTGTTCAATAAACTTTTTTGCTCTGTTTACTAAAGCAACGGACGGCAAAGATTGAACTATTGTTTCTTTTTTGTAATTGTCAATAGATCTGCTTATATTTTTTATTTGCTCAAAAATATGTTTTAATCGATCAAACAATCTGCTACCTCTCTAAAGGCTCCTTCTCCCGCTTTGCTCTCTGTAATTTGAATTCCCTGAACCTCTTTTAATTTGACAACGGCATGAGGCACTGTTATTTTGTATTTAGCATAATTCAAGCATTCCAAATCATTTATATCATCACCAATATAAACAAATTCTTCTTTTGAAAGATTATATTTTTCAACAATATTTTTTAATACATCTATTTTTATTCTGATTTTTTGATGAACTTCATCTACTTGGAATTTTTTTGCCATTATTTCAATTGCAGCATTACCCTCACCTGATATAATTGCAATTTTTATATTATTTCTTTTTAGAATTGCAAATGCCATTATATCCTTGAAATTTAGACGTCTTGTCATTGAAAAATCATCATTTATATATACATTATTATCAGTAACAACACCATCAAAATCGGTTATTACCATCTTTATAGTTTTTGGAAGTTTAAGCATATACAAAATATCCCTTATCTGCTATAATCTTATCATAAAGAGAGGTAAAAATACAAATGCTTTGGTACTTGATTAATTTTGGAATAATACTTGTATTCATAATACTTTTCCTGATAACAAGACAGACAAACAAGCGTTGGTCAAAAATTAATGATTATCTCGGCATGGTCACAAATACCGTAAACTCAGTTAGATATGGTAATTTATCAACAAAAATTGATGAGATAAACCACCCTACATATCAAAACGTCACAGACAGTATTAACAGAATGGTCGAAACATTAAACGACCGTGAAAAAATGATTATTGAATATCAAAATGAATTGATGCGCCAAAACAGACTTTTGGAATCCGTTATTAATTCTCTCTCAGACGGAATCTTAATTATTAATGATAAAAATAATATTCTCAGAGTCACCCCTCAAATTGTTAAATGGTTTGGAGTTAAAGGACAAGATATTATAGGGAAAAATATTTTTGACTATGTTCAGATAGAAAATGAAACTTCAATTGAAAAAATCAAAAATCTTGATGTATTCATAAAACACACACCTACAAACAATTTTATTATGAACTCCATAAAACTTTCACTTGATGATGACAAAAAAAGATACGTAATTTTGATAAAAGATGTGACAAAAGAAAGAGAAATAGAAACTCTGAAAGAAGACTTTGTTGCTACATTAACCCACGATTTGAAAGTTCCGATTGTTGCGGAATCAAATATTATTAATTTTCTGCTGGATGGGAAATTCGGAGATATAAATGAAAAACAACAAGTTGCACTTCTAAATATGAAAACTTCTAATCAGGAACTTGTCGAGCTTGTACAAATTATTCTTGATACATACAGGATAAAAGAAAGAGGCATAAAATTAGTAAAAGAAAATATTATGCTGAACAAATTTATAACCGATATTGTAAACGAAACTCAACCTATAGCGAAAAATTCCGGAATTACAATTTATTTTGAATCAGAACACGACATAAAAGTTTCTGCAGATTCTTTGCAAATGGAAAGAGTTATCAAAAATTTAATATCCAACGCAATTTCTCACAGCAATACAAAAGACAGAATTGATATAAAAACAGGCGAAATTCAAGGATTTGTGACAATTTCGGTAATTGATTACGGACAAGGTATACCAAAAGAAGAAATAAAGTTAATTTTTAACAAATATTATTCGGCAGCAAAAAAATTCAGAAAAATAGGTACAGGTTTGGGACTTTATTTGTCACAGCAAATCGTAAAATCTCATGGCGGAGAAATCACTGTTAACAGCGAAGAAAATGTCCGAACAGAGTTTTGTGTAAAACTTCCGACTAATAATCAAACATAAATCCGTTTTCTAAATTATATAAACTGTAAGCTGTTGACAATCCTTTATGTCTTTTTTATTATAAATAACATACGGCGACATGGCCAAGTGGTAAGGCAGGAGCCTGCAAAGCTCTTATCCCCCAGTTCGAATCTGGGTGTCGCCTTTTTTGTTGACTAAATTTAATTAATGTAATAAAATTTTTCTATGAAGAGTTGGTTATCAATATTTTTTTTATTGTGCTTTTTTATTCAAGGACAAGCTTTTGGAATTGATAATTTACATTTCAACGGATTTATTGCAGATGAAGCAGAATTGCTCACTAAAGATGCAGAAAATGACTTGAACATGACCTTGTGGGATTTGCAAAAAAAATCCGGAGCAGATATTGCAGTAGTTACCCTAAAATCCTTGAACGGAAAAACTGTTGAATCAACAGCATTAGATATCGGACGGTCCTATAAAATAGGTTCAAAAGAAAAAAATAACGGAGTTGTATTTTTGACAGCCTTAGATGACAGAGAAATGCGTATAGAAATAGGCTTGGGACTTGAAAATAAAATTAAAATGTCTGATTTGAACTCAATAAGAGATAATGACATACTTCCTTATTACAGAGAAAATGACTATCAAAACGGAATTTTACGAGGTACATATAAACTTGCAGATCTCGTAGCTGAAGCAGAAGGAGTTCAAATCGTAAGACAGGGAAATTGTCCTCAACGCAATAACTCCGATAGAGCTCCGTGGTGGTGCTATGTTATTGCCGCAATATTAGCTCCGTTTTCCGGACGCCGAAGAAGAAACAGCTTCGGAAGTTTTGGCGGATTTAGCGGAGGCGGCGGATTCGGCGGCTGCGGATGCTCAGGAAGATGGTAATAAAGAAAGGTTAAAATATGAAAAATTTAGAGAAATTTGTTGAAAGTTTAAAAGAAAATTTGGGCGACAATCTCGTTACAGTTTTTGCCTTCGGTTCAATGGCAAATGTTGATGATGCAAAAAATAATTTAAACCTAATGATAGTAACAAATGAACTTACAGCCGAGAATCTCTATGCGATTTCAAAACCTGTACAAAAATGGATTAAGGGCAAAAATCCTATACCGGTAATTATGAATATAGAAGAATGGTATTCTTCTTTTGATGTTTACGCTATTGAATATGCTGATATTAAAAATAATTTCAGAATTATATACGGAGAAAACCTTATTCCGAATATACAAATTAATAAATACCATTTGAGGCTTCAATGCGAATCAGAATTAAAAAATATATTATTAAAATACAAAAATAATTTTTTATTAAATATAAAATCAGATAGAAACATGAAATTTATACTTTCACAGGTTATAAAATCTTTGCTCGTAATCTTCAGATCAATACTCAGACTTTATGATATGGCAGTTCCATACAGAGCAGTTGACATAATAGAACAGGTTTCAAAAATTATCAGCTTTAATAAAACAGTTATGATGAAATTAGCAAAAGTCAGATATGAAAACGAAGACTATACAAAGCAAGAACTTTTATTTGTTGAAGCTGAGTTGATAAAAGATATTCAAAATATTTTAAAACAAGTTGATGCTATGAAATTTTAATTTTTTATGTTATAGTTTATAACATATGGACGATTAGCTCAGTTGGTAGAGCACTTGAACGACATTCAAGGGGTCACAAGTTCGAGCCTTGTATCGTCCACCATAGGCAGAATTGGTTTTCCTAATTCTGCCTATGGTTTTTATAACCATCAATTTTCCACTCATCAACCAACAAATATACAAACTTAGTTCTAGAATTTGTTTATTTATAAAATTAGGTATATTAATAAAAATTATTTATTGTAAAATGAAAATTTATCAATATATAATGAATTTATTATGTATAAAACAATTACTTGGCAAAAAATTTTTTTATTAATAACAATATTTTATGGAAGTATTCTATTAATTATAACACCAGCTTTTCAGACACAAGATGAAGTTCCACACTTTATAAGGGCATATTCTGTTTCTGATAACATATGGACTCCGCAAAAAAAAGATGTTGGTGTCGGTAGTTATATGCCAATTTCTATTAATAGTTTTTGGTTAAAGTATAAAAACCTGCTTTTTAATCCGTTTGAAAAAATAACAATTAAAGAGATCTTAGATACATCAAAAATAAAATTAAATAAACAAAGTCAAATGTTCATTATCCACAGAACATCAATGGTATATTCTCCTCTAGCATATATTCCGTATGCAATATTTTTAAAAATAGCAAAAATCTTTAATTTTTCGCCATTTATAATGCTTTATACTTGCAGAATAGTAAGCCTTATAATCTATTTAATAATTGGATATTTTGCTATAAAAAATATGCCACTATTAAAGTCCATAACAGTTGTTGTTTTAACATATCCTATGCATATAGCTTTATGTTCTTCAATAACAATTGATGCAATATTAATACCATTAGGAGTTTTATTTTTTGCTAAAATTCTTAAATTTACAATTTGTATCGAAGAAAAAGAAATATCAAGAAAAGAATTTTTTTTATTAATAATATTAGCAATTTCTCTTGCTTTAATTAAATACAATTTCATACTTACTTTTTTAATATTTTTAATCCCTAAAAGATTTTTTGGTAGAAATTATATAAAAAAAATAATTATATTTTTTAGTTTAACTCTATACTCTTCTTTTTTGTGGTTTTGTTATTGCGGAGATATGACATTTGAAACATTCAAAATTGCAAATTGGCATGAACAATTAAATTTTATTTTAGAAAACAAAATTAGATATTTAACAATATTATTTGAAACAATTAGAGAAAATTACAAATTTTACTATATGAGTTCTATAGGAATCTTAGGAAACATCAATATAAAATTACCAAAATTGGTATATATAATATATTTATTTTTAATTCCATTATCAATTTTTTATGATAGTTCTCAAAAAAAAGAAATGAAAAAATTAAATTTTTTAAAACAAATTTTTATTATATTTTTGTTTATAATACATACATTTGCAGTTTTTACATTAATGTATATTACTTTTAATCCTGTAAAAAATAATATAATAAATGGAGTTCATGGAAGATATTTTGCAATATTTTTGTTGCCTCTATTTGTAATTTTATTTCAATATTTTCATAAATATTCTAAATAAAATATATACCAATTGTAATAATATTATTAATAAATATATCTTTGATGATATCAGTTTTCACTGTTATGGAACGTTTTTATTTCTAAAAATAACATTATTAGAAAATTAGGATTAAATTTAGTTTCATCATTACATGTTTCTTTTGGTGTTTGGGAAGTTTTTATTATTTTTCTCAATTTACTTATGCCAAAATCCAGCGGATAACACTCTGTTTTGGCCCCGTTTTCCACAAAATTCTCAACTATTATAAATAAAGAATTTTCGCATATAAAAATTGTGTTTTATAAATATTTGTCAAGTAAATTATTTTATGCAACTTAAATATTTATCAATATCCTCATCACTATTCATTTCAGTTGCACAAACAAGAATTTTGTTATCGTCAATTTTTAATCCGCCAATAATACCGTTTTCCTTTAATCTCATAAGGAATTTATCGGTATTATCAACCTCTATAACAAATTCATTATAAAAGTTTTCATTCAAAACTTTAATTCCGTTATCTTTTAACTTTTTAGCTAAAAAGTGTGCATTTTTTGAGGACAAGTAACCTGTTTGACGGAAGCCTTTTTCACCCATAACTGTCAAATACAGAGTTGCACACAGACCGATTAGGGCTTGATTTGAACAAATATTACTTGTTGCTTTTTCCCTTTTAATATGTTGTTCTCTGGTTTGAATAGTCAGACAATATGCAGGTTTGCCCTCCGCATCAACTGTTCTGCCGGCCAATCTTCCCGGAATTTGACGCATAAATTTTTCCTTACATGCAATAAATCCTGCATGCGGTCCGCCAAAACTCATCGGAATTCCAAGAGTTTGAACATCTCCGACAACAATATCAGCATCTCTTGGCGGTTCTAATATTGAAAGGCTTGAAACATCAACACAAACTATCGACAAACACTCAGGTTTTGTATATTCTTTTATTTCGCCATAAAAATCCGGATTTTGAACAATTACACAAGCTGCATCAGCAGTAATTTTAGGATAATCTTCAAAAAATTCCACATCTATTTCACTTGCCCAACAATACGTTTTGATTACATCAATGTATTCAGGATTTAACCTATTTGATACAAAAGCCTTGTTTTTCTTTGAAATTCTAACTGCCATCAATATGGCTTCTGCACAAGCTGTTGCTCCATCGTACATTGTTGCATTAGAAATATCCATTCCTGTCAAACGACAAATCATTGTTTGAAATTCGTACATAACTTGCAACGTACCTTGAGAAATTTCAGGCTGATACGGTGTATATGCTGTTAAAAATTCAAATCTGCTCGCAACTTGTGAAATACATGCAGGAATAAACTTGTTATATGTTCCGCCGCCAGCAAAAGTAACAAAATCGGTTCTATTTTTTTTAGCTAACCCCTTTACTTTTTTCTGTACTTCCATTTCGCTCAAAGCATCTTCAAGTTTTAAATCTCCCATACGAGCTTTTTGAGGAATTTGCTTAAACAAATCCTCAATTGAGGATACACCTATACTATTTAGCATTTCAGTTTTTACATCTTCGCTATGTACCAAGAAATTTTTCATTATTCTAATTCTTCCTTGTAATCTTCATATTCCAACAAATCATTTTGTTCTGAAGCATCACCTGTCGCTTCAATTTTAATCAACCAGCCTTTTTCGTAGCTGTCTTCATTCAAAATTTCCGGTGAATCAACAGCTGGTTCATTAACTTCGGTAACTTTTCCGCTGATCGGCATATAAATTTCAGACGCTGCTTTTACAGATTCAACAGTTGCGAAGGTTTCACCCTTTTTAAATTCAGCACCAACTTCAGGCAATTCCAAAAATACGATATCACCAA
>CACYCU010000177.1 GCA_902772945.1 uncultured bacterium
ATATTTTTCCAAAGCTGAAGAAAAAGAACTTTTGACATCTGCTTTATATCTTGAATGGGGAAAGGTCTTAGAAAAATTCGAAAAGTACGATGAAGCAAAACAAAAATTATTAAAAGCTTTTGAAATGGATGCTGAAAATGCTGAAATTGCAGCAAATTTAGGCTTATGCTGCGTTGCAAAAAGAGAGTTTGAGGAAGCAAATCCTCTATTGCAAAAAGTTTTGGCAAAAGAACCTGAAAATAAAACAGTAAAGCAAGCACTTGGTATTGTAGCTTATGAAAGAAATGATATTGAACAAGCTGTTCAAATTTTAAGAACGGATGATGAAAATGCGGTAAATTGCTATTATTTGGCAAAGTGTTATGAAAAGAAATCCGATGAAATAAAAATTAGAGACTACTATGAAGCAGCATTACGTATAAATCCGAAATACATTACAGCTTATGTTGATTATATAAATTATTTGATAGCTAAGGGTGACTTTCAGGATGCTCAGCGCAAACTCAGAAAAGCTATTAAATTGGACGAAGAAAATATAGATTTGTTAAATTTAATGTTTTATGTAAGTTACATACTTGTCAAAGATAATGTTTATGAATATAATTTAAAAGAGGCAATTTCAATTGCTGAAAAAATTGAAAATATGGGTGAGGATTTGTTTAAATACCCCGAGCAGAAGCTTGAATTGACAAAACTTTTGCAAGAAAGAGATAAAAATTGAGAAAAATAATAGTACAAAAATTCGGCGGGACTTCAGTTGCTGATACAGATAAAATAAAAAATGTTGCCAAAACAGTAATTAAAGAAAAAGAAAATGGCAATGATGTAGTAGTTGTGGTTTCGGCAATGGGGCATACAACCGATTATTTAGTTAAAATGGCGAAAGAATTAAGTCCAAATCCGTCCGGAAGAGAAATGGATATGCTCCTTTCTACAGGTGAGGGAGTTTCTATAGCACTTTTGGCTATGGCAATTCAGGCTGAAGGTTATGAAGCTGTTAGTTTTAATGCTATGCAAATAGGAATTATGACAGAGAATGTTCATTCAAAAGCTAGAATTGTAGATATCAAAACAGATAAACTCAGAAAAAATTTAAATGAAGGTAAAATAATAGTTGTTGCAGGATTTCAGGGAGTTACTGAAGATGGCGAGATTACAACGCTTGGCCGTGGTGGATCTGATACGTCTGCGGTAGCTTTAGCAGCTGCTTTAAATGCAGAAAGATGCGATATTTATACTGATGTAGAGGGTGTTTATACAACAGACCCAAGAGTAGTTCCAAATGCTTCAAGATTAAATGAAATTTCTTATGAGGAAATGCTTGAACTTGCTCATGCTGGTGCAAACGTATTGCATCCTAGAAGCGTTGAAACAGCAAAACAATTTAATGTTCCGATGAGGGTAAGAAGCAGTTTTAAACTTGATAATTTAGGTACTTTAATACTAGGAGTGGAAAAAATGGAAATATATAAACCGGTTGCAGGTGTAGCGGCAGATTTGTCACAAGCAAGAATAGTTGTTTGCGATGTTCCGGATAAACCCGGTGTGGCTGCAAAATTATTTACAACGCTTGCTCAGGAAAATATTTCTGTCGATATGATTATCCAATCATATGCGAGAAAAATTTCTAATACAAATGACATAGCATTTACTGTTGATTTGAATGACTTGGATAAGACTGTTGAAGCTTTGAATAATTTGCAAAAAGAAATGAACCTTACAGGAGACATTCAAGTAAATGATAATATAGCAAAAGTTTCTATAGTAGGTGCAGGAATGATCGACAGACCTGGCGTCGCATCGACTATGTTTGAAACGCTTGCACAGCAGGGTATAAACATTCGTATGATTTCTACAAGTGAAATAAAAATAAGCTGTCTTGTAGATAAAGAAGATGCAAAACGTGCTGTTCAATCACTTCACAAAGTATTTGAACTGGAATCAGATGTTGTTGCCGAGGTAAAAGGCGATTTGCCTAATGTATAATTAAAATTTGTTGAATGAATACATATCTGAATACCCCGATAGCTTATTTTCACTATTGGAGCAAATTTCTTCGAGAACATATTTAAAATTTTTGCGTGCTATTTTTTCAAATGCCAATTTCTGATTATGTAACTCGGTTATAATTTCATCTCTGTTTTTTACGTTGGGTTTTTTGACAATAAATCGTTTCAATTCTCTGTTTTTTACAACTCCTAATAATGAAAAATTAATTACGTCCAGTCCTCTATTCTGTTTGTATGCTTTTTCAATAGCATCATTAATAGCTTTGAGTTCTTTAATTTTTCTTTTAATATTTTTTTCAAAGAACATTAAAAATGTTTGAGAACGAAGTGAAACTACATGATTTTTTGATTTTTCAAGAAGTTTTTGTGTTTCGGTATTCTCTGAGAGGTTATATGCTTCTGTATAAATTGGTGCAAATTTTTTGTCTATGTGTTCAAAGATATTTGTAAGAGAGCCAAGTTGGTCCGAAGGTACGATGCCGGTACGTTCAACAAATTCAGCTTGTCGTATATTATTTTCAAATATTCCGACAACCCAGGATTTGACAGTATCAAACCAATATTTAGCATATTCGTCAGTATATTTAAGATAATCTTTTTTTGCGTTGCTTAAAAATTTTTTTGATCTTTGGCTTGCAATTTCTTTTCTCAAATCTTGTATATCATTTAATATGAGTAAATGTGATGTAGCCCCTGTAATAAAATTGCTATGCGGGTTATCGGGCTCATTTCTGCTGAAAGCTTCTCTAAATGTTGATAAAAATTGAAGCTTTTTAGTCTCAATTTTTAATGTATCTTCATCCGGATGTCTGTACATTACAGATTGTGCATCTTCATAGTTTATCCCTTTTAAAATAATCTTTTTTTCTGAAGGGTAATCCCAATTGCCTATAATACTTTGAAGGTAGTTGCTTCTGTTCGAATGGTAATTTGCTTTTTCTGTTAAATATAGTTTTAAAAATTCCTTTCCATTATCACAGTGCGCAAGATATGGTGGAATAGATGCCATTTCAAACATTTGAGAGTTTTCGCTGAGTATGTATGGCGGAATAACGCTATGCGGTTTGTTTTCAAAAAATCTTTTTCTTTCGACTTTTTGCATCCATTGAAAATCTATAAGGTTGGCATTACCTTCTTTATCAAGCAAAATATTTCCGATATTGAAGTCTCCGTGATAAATTCCGTTTTTATCCAACTCAAATATTGTTTCAAACATATTTTTAAGATGTTTTCGTGTCCAAGGATTTGTTTGTCCGTTTGCGGCTTTGCCGTTCATTTTTGTGCTGATTAAATAAAATAATCCTGTTTCGTCATCAAATGCTTGAGCAATATATTTTTGTACGTTTTTTAATCTTTCGGGCAGCTGTTTCAAATTTCTTATTTCATCTGCAAAGTCAGTTTTATCATTGATTGATTTTTTAAAAACAATATCTTGAAAATTTTTAAATTTATAAACGGCAGCTGATAGTCCTTTGCCCAAAAGTTCAGCATTATCACCATTTTTGACAAAAGAGTCGAGCTCATTTTCTAAAGCTTTTTTTATTCCAGAATATTCGGGAGTAATTTGGCGGATTTTCACTGCCTCAAAGCTTGGGGTATATTCATTTATTTTGGTTATTTGCATTTTCGGATTTTTCACCTTTATTTCTTAAAGCAAGTATTATTGCAGCTATTCCTGCTGTTATGCCTGCAGAAATAGCAACAATTTTACCGCCATTTTTAGCTTGTTTTGCGGCTTGAGACGGTTTGACTGTTACAGTTTCCGTTGCAGTTTGAGTAATGTTCTCTGCGTTAATTGTTTTTTCTGCAGTTTCGACAGTTTTTTCGGCTTGTTCTTTTATTATATTTAATTCTTGTCTCATTTTATCGCTGAGATTTTCTGCAAATTTTTCATTAAGTTTTGCATAAGATTTTACAGCTTCTTTAATTCCTTCTTGAAGTTTGCCGTTTTCAATTTCGATTATTTTTCCGAAATCTTTAAATTTGCTTAGAATTCTCGTAATTTCTGAATCTTCTTGTTTAACAAGAATTCCGACAAACGGTAATTTCTTTAGCCGCTCAAGTATTTTAGGTTGTTTGAGAATGTTATCTATATTTTTTTCAGAGATTTCGGAAATTTCTTTTTTAACTTCCGGAGTTAAGTCGTAGGTATCAATATAGTTAAGCGGATTTAGCATCTTAAAATCATTTTCGCCATCTCCTGCTGTAACTACCAAATCGTTTTCCAAAACAGCTTTCTGAACCGCTTTTTTAGTATCATAAAGTTTATCTAAAATGCCATCTCGAGTTTTTGGGGCATATTCAAGAACCGGACGTTTACCCCCTATTTCATCTCGATATTCTTCTGCAATATATTCAACTTTCGATTCTTTTAAGATTTTTTCAAACGAATCTTTAATATCTTTGTAGGCTGCTTGTCTTTCTCCGACATTTAGCATGTCATAAGGAAAACTTACATACAATCTAAGGTTTCCGTCATTACGAATTCCGGCTTTCCATTCGCTTTGGGCTTTCATATTATCAGTTAATTCAAAATCTTCATATCTTACATGTTTCATTATGGATTTATCGCCATAATCTTTTGCAGAATTTTCAGAATCATGTTCGATAATCTGGAAATTATATTTTTTGAGCAGGTCTGCCATTTTTGTTCTCAAATCTCTTGTCCATCCGGTTTCTGCTTTTATTTCATTTTCTTTAATTTGATTTGGCGAAGAATAATTATATGGGAATTTTCCTGATCTGTAGAATTCTTTATCAGAACCTTCTTTTATAAATTCATCAGAGCCGTTTTTTGTAATTAAATATTCCGGCAAAGGCATTTCTATACCTTTTGATTTTATCAATTCCGCAACGGTTTGAAATTCTCCAAACGTACGTCCTGTAGTGATTTTAAATGTCAAATCTTCGTTTGTATTTCTAAGAAAAGATTTGAAATTTTTAAAATAATCTTGCAGCTTTGCTGTATCTTCTTTTGGCAGATCGTATAGCTTTGAATGTTTTTCAGGAAAATATGTTCCGTCAAAATCCGAATAAAGATTAATTTTTCCGGCAGTAAAAGACACACTAGAATTTTGAATGCAGTTAACTTTCATATAAATACCCCTGCTATAATAATATACAAACAAAAATTTTTTTGCTAGTATTTTAAAAATTTTTAATAATAAATGAATATAAATTTTAAATATTTACAAATCTAAACAATTTTCAATTACCCCTGTTGACAGTAAATTTTGTTTGTTTTACGATTGCTATGCTCGGGAGTATACCCTAAACATTAGTCGATTACCTGAGCAAATGTGATACACAAGAAAAAGGAATTGCACAATGGCAACTACACAAAGACAAAGAATTCGCGTATGTTTGAAAGCATATGATCACAAATTGATTGATGTATCTTCAGACAAAATCGTTGAAACAGCAAAAAGAACAGATGCAAAAGTAGCAGGCCCTATTCCTTTACCTACAAAAAGACGTATATATTGCGTTTTGCGTTCACCACACGTTGATAAAAAATCTCGTGAACATTTTGAAATGAGAACTCACAAACGTATTATTGATATATACGAACCGACTCAACAAACTGTTGAAGAGTTGGGAAGATTAGACCTACCAGCA
>CACYCU010000178.1 GCA_902772945.1 uncultured bacterium
AAAACTTATCACACATATTATAGCACCAACATCCAACAAATCCAACACATCATTCAATGTATTTTTTACATTTGTTAACTCTTGATTTACTTCAATACGTATTGCCTGAAAAACACGTGTTGCAGGGTGTATTGACGATTTTATATGCGGGGTGCAATTCACTATTAGATTAGCTAATTCCACAGTAGTTTCAAGTTTTTTAGCTTTTCTTTGTTCAATTATTTTTTTTGCAATTCTTTTTGAAAATCTTTCTTCGCCATATTCAGAAAAAATTCTGACCAATTCATCTTCTGAGTATGTGTTTACGACATCATATGCAGAAAAACCAGAATCTTGATTAAATCTCATATCCAACGGTGCTTCTTTTGAAAAAGAAAATCCTCTCTCACATTTATTAAACTGGTGATATGACGCTCCCAAATCAAATAAAACTCCCCCTGTTATCTTATCAATTCCCAGTTCATTTAATACTTTTTTTATATTTGTATAGGAATTTTTTACTATTGTAACATTTTTGTAATTTTTCAAACGTTCAGAAGCTGCATCTATTGCATCCTGATCAACATCAAAAGCGATTAATCTTCCATCAGGCTGAATTCGTTTTAAAATAAGTTCAGAATGTCCTCCCCCGCCAAGCGTACAATCAACATATATCTTGCCGGATTCACACTTCAGAGCATCAACAGCCTCATTTTTCATTACGGTAAAATGCTTAAATTCTTCCATAAAATAATTTTATCATAAATAAAAAAGCCTTCAAAAATGAAGGCTTTTTACTTTATAATTTTTATTTTATACTGTTTGTTTCATTGCTGATTTAATTCGCTTCATTGATTTTTCTTTGCCAAGTATTGCAAGAATAGCAGTCATATCAGCTCCGCAAAGTCTTCCTGTTACAGCGGCTCTGATTGCCCACATTGTAACTTTAGGTTTTATTCCTTTTTCCTTATAAAAACCTCTGAAAGCTTCCAATTTTTCATGAAGATTTTCTTCTGTCCACACCCAATCCTTTGATTGTTCTGTGAAAGTTTTCAAAACGTCCTGAGCAGTATCTGTATCAAGGGTTTCTCTGGCTTTTTCATCAATTACAACATCTTCGCCAAAGAAATAAGTAACCGCATCAGTAATATCTGATAACAACGTCAAAGGTTCTCTTGTTACTTCTACCATTCTTGTATATTGCGCATCTGTCATAGAAGTCAAATCATACTGCGTTAAATATGGTTTCAATCTTTCTTTCAACTCTTCTATAGGAAGCATTTTTATATAATGACTGTTCATCCAATTCAATTTATCATATTCAAAAATAGAATTTGATGATGAAATTTCACCTATCCTAAAATCTTGAGCTATTTCATCTACAGTCTTGATTTCCTGTCCGTCTGACGGTGACCAACCCAAAAGCGCTACAAAGTTTATCAACGCATCTGTCAAATAACCCTTTTCAACAAATTCTGAAACTGCAGTTGCACCATGGCGCTTTGAAAGTTTACTTCTATCGGGCGCAAGAATCATACCCAAATGACCAAATCTGGGAACTTCAGCACCCAAAGCTTCAAATATCAAAATTTGTTTAAATGTATTTGAAATATGATCTTCACCTCTTATGACATGTGATATTTTCATTAACATATCATCAATTACAACGGCAAAATTATACGTTGGAGCTCCGTTTGATTTCATTATGACAAAATCACCCAAAAGATTTGTATCAACATGCAAATCTCCTTTTACCAAATCGTCAAAATGAAGCATAGAAGATTCGTGGAAAGCTTTTTGCGCTTTTGCAATATTAAATCTTATTGCAGGTTTTCTGCCTTCTGCTCTTAATTTTGTTTTTTCTTCCTCAGTTAAATTTTCACATTTTTTTGAATATACATATGGTTTTTTGTTTTGTTGAGCTATTTCTTTTTCAGCTTCAAGTTCTTCCGGTGTACAAAAACATTCATATGCAAATCCTGAATCAAGCAGTTTTTGTACATATTTAGGATAAATATCAAATCTTTCCGATTGCGTATAAGGACCATAAGGGCCGCCGACATCCGGACCTTCATCCCAATTTAAGCCAAGAGCTTTCAAACTGTCAAAAATATTATCAATATAGCTTTGACTTGTTCTTTCAGCATCTGTATCTTCAATCCTTAATACAAATTTTCCGTTATTTTTCTTTGCAAATAAATAATTAAATAAAGCTGTTCTTGCAGTACCAACGTGGAGATTTCCGCTTGGTGACGGTGCAATTCTAACTCGAACTTCTGTCATAATTTATATCCTTCCTTTAGCATAAAAAAAATATCACGCACAAAATATATTTTCAAGTTTATAATTTGACTAACAATCATATTGTTTTAAAATAATAATATATGAAGAGAGTTATATTTGCATTAGCTTTTATATTTGTATTCTGTTCTGCTGCTGTAGGTGCTCCCAAAAAGATGCTCCCGGCTTCATCGGACGGCAATGATTTGCTGCCAAATATATTTATATATGCAATTCCAAATGATAATAACAATGATTCCGATATTGAAGAAAAAGATGCACCCGAAGATGCATACATAACTCCCGAATATAAAGAAAAAGAAATAATATTTGAAGATGAAAATTCTGATGATGACATTATAAT
>CACYCU010000179.1 GCA_902772945.1 uncultured bacterium
CTTCGTTACAAACATTTTGTTCATCATGTGCTTTGTAATTCTTATTAGATTCCATAATCTTTTTGTATTTTGGATGTGGTTCATAACTAGCAACTTTTACTACAATAGTTTTGTCCATTTTGTTGCTTACTACTACACCTTGTTTTTCTTTCTTAGGCATTTTCTTTACCTTTCTCTGTTATTATTGTTTTAGCTTGAGCGATGAGTCTTTTTGTTTTAGAAATCAATGCAGTGTTTTCTAATTTGTGAGTTGAAAGTTGTAATTTATAGTTAAATAAATCTTTCTTCCAATCTACAATCGCACTTTGTAACTCATCAACTGTTTTTTCGCGCATTTCTTCTAATTTCATTTTATTTTCCTTTATTTTGAAGCTTCAGCTTCCAATTTTGCTTTTTCTACGATTTTTACCTTAATAGGCAATTTTTGAGCAGCTAATTCCAATGCGTGAACTGCAACACTTCTGTCGAAATAGTCAAGTTCAAATAGAATTCTGTTTGGTTTAACTACTGCTACCCAATATTCCAAATTACCTTTTCCGGAACCCATACGAGTTTCAGCCGGTTTTGCAGTAATTGGTTTATCAGGGAATATTTTAATCCAAACGTTACCGCCACGTTTGATTTCACGAGTCATTGCACGACGTGCAGCCTCGATTTGTCTGCTGGTTATCCAGCCGGGTTCAACAGCTTGAAGTGCATATCCGCCAAATTCCAACTTTGTTCCTCTGGTTTCAGTACCTTTCATTCTGCCTTTCATCATTTTGCGGTATTTTGTTTTCTTAGGCTGTAACATTTTATTTTACTCCTGTATTGTTAACTACTCTGCAGATTCAGAAGATACTCTGCGTCTTGGACGTCTGCCAGTCTTTTCAGAACCTTCTTTTCCGCTTTTTGATTTGATGTTTTGATCTGCTTTTTCACCGGGCATTAAATCGCCTTTGAAAATCCAAACTTTAACACCAATTTTACCCATTATAGTATCAGCTTCTGTAAAACCGTAGTCTACATCAGCACGAAGTGTTTGAAGAGGAATTCTTCCTTCTTTTGCCCATTCTGAACGAGCAATTTCTGCACCGCCCAAACGGCCTGATACCATAACTTTTATACCTTGAGCACCGGCTCTCATTGTACGTTGCATTGCTTGTTTCATCGCACGTCTGAAAGCTATACGTTTTTCAAGTTGTTGGGCTATTGCTTCAGCAACAAGTTGAGCATCTGCATCAATTCTTGCTACTTCTACAACATTAATAATTATTGGTTTGCCCATATACTTTGATACTGCCTGTTTCAATTCTTCAATACCCTGACCGCCGCGTCCGACAACGATACCAGGTTTTGCTGTTACTACTGTTACTGTAGTGTTTTGAGCTTTTCTAGCTATTAAAATTTTTGATACACCTGCAGTATAAAGTTTTTTCTTAATGAATTTTCTGATTTTTGCATCTTCTGCAACGAATTGGCCATAATCTTTAACCTTAGCAAACCATGTGCTTACCCAAGGTTGTATGATGCCGATTCTAAATCCTTTTGGATGTGTTTTTTGTCCCATTTTATTTACCTTTTGTTACTACTACTACGTGTTATCTTACTTGTTCGCATTAAGCGGGTCTGCAACGTCGCCGCCTTCGCGTCGCCGTTTCGCCCTCTGCTCACTTCGCGCTATCACTAACTTTTAAAGTAAGATGAGAAGTGCGTTTTAGTCTTGAATACATACGACCTTGCGCTCTTGTTCTTGCTCTTTTATATGTAACGCTTTCATCAGCGAAGATTTCAGAAATTTTTAAGTTTTCCGGACCAACGCCAAACTGTTCTTGCGCATTTGCTACTGCAGCCTTCAAGTTCTTTTCAACTACTCTTGCTGCAAAATAAGGCATAAAACGTAACATATCTTGAGCTTTTATGACAGATTTGCCTCTTACTTCGTTGATTACTCTACGAAGTTTTCTGGCTGTCATTTTGATATCTGTTTGTCTTGATTTAGCTTCCATTGTTTTTTTCCTTATATTTTACTTTTATTATTTTTCCTGAAAAGCTTCAGGATGACGATTTTGCTTGTTTTGCTTGCGCAAAACTACAATTTCATCATTTTCTTTTTGCAGTCTTATCAGAACCTGCGTGACCTTTAAATAGTCTTGTCGGTGCAAATTCACCGAGTTTGTGTCCAATCATTTGTTCTGTAACATATACGGGAACGTGAGTTTTTCCGTTATGTACAGCGATTGTATGTCCTAACATATCAGGTACAATCATAGATGCTCTTGACCAAGTTTTTACAACTTTCTTTTCAGAATTTGCATTCATTTTTTCTATTTTACTTTGTAGAGCTTCTTCTACATATGGACCTTTTTTTAATGAACGTGCCATTTTATTACCTTTCTTATCTTTATTTGGTAGATTATATTAGTTTAAAGGTTGAACAGTTGAAAAGTTTATCAACCATTTAACAACTATTTCTTTCTTCTTCTTACAATCAACTTGTCAGAAGCTTTTCCGAGTTTTCTTGTCTTATAACCAAGAGCCGGTTTGCCCCATGGTGTCTTTGGATGTCCGCCAGGACCTGTTTTACCTTCACCACCACCGTGCGGGTGATCGCAAGGATTCATTGTAACACCACGAACTGTTGGTCTGATACCCATATAACGTTTTCTGCCGGCTTTACCGATTGAAAGGTTTTTAAATTCTGAATTACCTAAAGTA
>CACYCU010000180.1 GCA_902772945.1 uncultured bacterium
ATATTTTTGATAGATTCATCAGCTTCAAATCAGAAGGCTTTAGCAAATCAGAAAAAAACTTTGAAACAAGTTTGTAATTTGCTTGATCCAGAAGATCAAATAAAAATTTTGAGAGTTTCAGAAGATGCATACCTGATTTATGAAGGTTCTCCAATGAATGGCAGCACTATTCAAAAATCGCTGGATGCATTTACAAAATATGATGAAAAAGATTACGGAACAGCATACGGTCTTGCTATGAAAAAAGCGTTTTCTCACGTTTTAACAATGAAAAAGGATGGATATGTTCCGGCAGTTGTAGTAATTGGTGACTTGGAAAATGAAGGTGCTATTGAAAAACAACTAAATTGGGATATTTTACCCAAAAATGTACAAGAAGTTCAAAAATCAGCTCCCGATTTGGCAATGATGTTTTTATATGCCCATCCTTCAAAACTAGATCTCGTAAAAGAAAAATTAGGTCCTGTTTTGGGCGAATCTAAATTGATTATTGCTCCTGAACAGAATATTGATAAATCAATAAGAAAATTTTTAAATGCACTTGGAAGATAATGAGGTGAATAATGACAATTGTAGTAGCGTCAAAAAATGGTGAAAAAGTATTCACAAAAGATGTTGTAAATATCGGTACAAACCCAAATTGTGATGTTGTATTGAAATTGGGATATGATATTTTATTGACATTACAAATGGTAAATGGTAAATGTACGGTTACAAATAATTTTCAAAGTGAAAAGGTATTATTTAAAGGTCAACCAATAAAAAGAGTCGAAGTTTCAAGCGTTTGTAAGTTGATGTTTGCAGATTCTGATGAATTTGTGGCAATAAAACTTATTAATGACGCTCCGACTGTAAAAACTGTCACTTCAATTGGTAAAGAAGATTTAACTGAAGAAGATTTAAAAGGTTTGTATGGCAAAGAAGTCAATGCTGTCACAAAGGTAAAACTTGAAAAACAAAGAGAAGATTTGGAGAGCGCGCGTGTTGCTATTACAAAACAAGTTGCTTTTCATATAAATGATTTGAAAAATAAGCTTTCAACAAATTCAAAAACAAGTATATTTTTGCATATTGCAATGATATTTAGTGCGATGCTTTGTGCATTTGGCGTATCAAACTATTTAATGGGGTTAAACATAAAAGAATCGGCAAACTTTTTACACTTGCCGACAAACATAAAAGTTTGGGTCATTTATACAATAATAATATATGGAATTTGTTTGCTTTTAAAACAAGGTGTATATTTATATTTGCAAAGCAATGTTCAAAAAGATGTGTCAAAATCTGCAAAACTCGGTCAAAGTTTTATGTTGATTTTTTCATTAATATTTGTGCTTGGTATATATGCAGTAAATCTTGTATATTATATGAATTTAAATGATTTTATGACGTTTGCAATATTTATATCATTCTTTTTCTCTGGTATAATGGCAGTTTTGGCAATTGCTTGCGGATACTTTAAATGTAACGGCTCAGAGTGGGCTATGACGCTTGATAAATATGAATATAGAGAAGATTTTGAAAGTGTTATAAAATCTTACAGACAGTGGATTGAAAGATACATAAATAATTTAAGTAATTCAAAAATTCAATACATAAAAGATAAAATGTTCAATTTACAGCTAAAGTCAGTTGGAGAAACGATTGTAGGTATTTTAACAGCACCGTTTTTGGCATATGGTGTATCAAATACTTTAGCAAATTGTTTCCCTGAAGCCGCAGGATGGGTAAGAATTTCCGGTTTAAGAATCAGTCCGGTTTTCTTGACTTTGGCAACTTTTATGATAATCTTTGCATTTTTCTCTTTTGTAAATGCATTTGCTTGTACTAAGAAAATTCAAGGTTCTCAAGTTATAAAACAAGATGGATTTAGTGATTATCAACATCATGGTGTAACAATTTACGGTTTGGAAGGTGTTAGAAGAATTAATTCAGAAAAAAATCGTTCTCTTGCAATCGGATGTGCAATTATATTTATTGAATTTGCAATGAACGTTTCGTTCTTTATGACTGAAATCGGCGGTGATATGCAAGGTATGTTCTTAAGTTTGATTGCTGCACTTGTTCCGACAGCATTGTTGATAGCTGAAACTTTGATGCTAAGTCAAACGAAATTTGATATATATGCTTGTGATGAGTTGCTTTCAAAAGTCGATAAGGATTAGTTATGGATTTTTTAAAAGTAGCTGTTGTAATTGCTTTTATTTTGCTGACGTTGGGCGCAATAAAATTTCATCCCGAAATGCATCAACCGATGATTTTAGAGGATGCTGACTTTGTTTTGACAAGAATAAGTGATACTATAGCAGATACGAGTACACCAATTACTGTTTCTGCAACTCAAACAGAAACTGTCATAACGCCAATAGAAGTTTCTGAACCTAGTCAGGTTGAACAGCCAAAAGTTTTTCAACCGGTTACCACAAAAACTGTTGAAACTTTTACACCGAAAACTACGACAAAAGTTGTTCAAACACAGACATCTCCCAAGGAAGTAAAAGTACAAGAGAATAAAACATCTCAGATAGAGTTGTTACAGAGAGTTTTGAAAAATTCTGAAAATGCTGATGTGGTCAAACAAACTCCTATTGCTACA
>CACYCU010000181.1 GCA_902772945.1 uncultured bacterium
ATATTTTTCGTATGGAAGCAACTCCTCATATGGGACTTGACCTACACATATTCCAAGTGTTTTTGCTCGTTTTATATCAGAAATCTTATTATCACCATAATGTTTCCAATGCGCAAAATTTGTATCTTCTTCTTTTTCTATAATTTTATATAATTCACCCTCTGATTTGGAACATTTATAATCTGCAGAAGAATATATCTTTATTTTTTCAAATACAGGATCAATATGTGACAACATAAAACGTAAAGTGTCTGCACTGTAATACATATCGGAAATTAATACAACTTTTTTATCAGCAGACAAGAGCTCCCTTATTTTTCTGATATTTCCCTCTATAGGAACAAGGTTCTCTATCTCGGTTGAAATTTCCAATTTTTTTATAAATTCAACTTGTACATCAGTAAGATTATTATTCCTCTTTATATATTCATAAATATTATCAAACGAAACTTCAGCATAATTATAAATTGTTTTATAATTTTTACGAGCATAATCCTCAGCTCCTGCACGAATTTTATAAAAATTATTTTTTATGAAATCAGGAATGTCAGTTTTAACTAATTTTTGCTGTACTATCGCAAATATTCCCCTCGGTAATGCAACTTTTCTTGTGACAAGAGTGTCAAAAATATCAAACGAATACAATATTTCAGTTTTATTCTGGGTAAGCATTAATTTTTAAAATCCTTATTATATTCACCAATTCCGCTAATATTTTTATGGTATATTGCTAAAATTTTTTTTCATATTAGACAGTTGTCTAGGTTTTGCTCATCTTTATAATACGACATCAAATAGCATTGTCAAGAAAATTCTTATCGTTCACATGCACTATTAAGCCATTATATTATTCACATCAATGCCTTATAATTCATAATTAAGGAGATTATATGGACATAATAAAAAAGAGCTTTGGAGAACAGCTTAGAACATGTCGTAAAATAAAAAACTTTACACAAGAAAAACTCGCTGAGAAAATCGGAATTAATCTCCGGCAGCTTGCAAGAATTGAATCCGGCGAAAGCTTTGTAACAACAGAAACGTTGTTTAATATATGTTCTGTTCTGGAAATTTCTCCTAAAATATTATTCGATTTTGAGATTTATCAAGAAACTTTAATGACAGGTACAGGTACTAATACGAATTTTAAAGTCATAAAAAACGGCAACCTTATACAACTCATTAACAAAGAAAAAGAAATTGAAGACGAACAAAAAGACTTTGATAACAGAATGCTAAAAGTTGCCAAAAATTTAAATAAAGACATAACTGTAGATGAATTAATTGACGGAACTTTATGCACAACAAAAATATACAAAAGTAACGGTGAAATAGAAATAATCGATAGAACACCGGAAAAAGAAGAATATAAAATATTGATTGACAATATTAATAAAATTAAAAACGACAAAAGCAAAATAGAATATATGAATTTGGCATATTCTTCGTTAAAAGATAAAGAATCTTTAGACAAGCTAAAATCTATGATTAAAGGCATAGAACTCACAATGGATAATCCCACAAACCAATAAAGATATACCCTCTTTATTGGTGGAGACGAGGGGAGTCGAACCCCTGTCCAAAACGGATTTCAATAAACGTCTACGAGTGTAGGTATTAATTCGCTCAAACCTCCGGGGAATACCTTAACCTGTTTTGAGGCTCAAAGTGTTTTTTGAAAAGAAACACTAACTTTTGACGATTAAGCTTGATGAACATATCGTCATCTGTTCACTGCCGCTTGCATAATGGACTCATAAAACCGGCAAGCTGGGCTCTATGAGTAGCTGTTTACAGACTAAGCAGCCAAAGCGTATGCTTTAGGTGCGAAGTTTGCTTCAATTACATTGTCAGCATTTAATTTGTTTTGCCCGTTGATAACGGAGAACAGCTCTCCGACTCGCAATCTATTTCCACCGAACGTCCTGTCAAATCCAAAACGTCCCCATATCAATGTACTGTATTATGTATTATAACTTATTTATAGAATTTTTCAAGCATAAAATCGATTTTGAAGATTCTGAAACAAGAATGACCAAAATCAAATTTTTCAAGAGTGTATTTGAAATGAACATTTTGTACAGTGAGCTTTTGGGTGAAGCATCAAATTGTCTTCCAAATCATATAATTTCTGAATTCTTGTTACTAAAGGTGCTCCGCATACAGGACATTTCAATCCGCCGGCTTCATTCAATATCAATTCTTTCAAACTTTCAATTACTTGATCAGATACAATATGGTTATTAAAATCCTTTTCTAATTTTTTTATTTCTTCGGGTGAACATTTTAATATTTTTGCCAAGTTTTGTCTTACTGTAACAGACAAAAACAATTCTTTTCCCGATTCAATATCCTCAATCTGCTCCAAAGGCAAACCGGTTTCCATCGCTAACCCTTTTGGTGACAAACCTAGATCATCTCTATGCTTTTGTATAAATTGTGCCAATGTTTTCATATAAAAATCTTACAATAAAACAACCCCTTTATTCAAGGGGTTGTTTGTGTAGAAACTTTGGAAAATTCTATTTTGTGTATTGATTTTTGTCAATACGATGAACTTCTGCTGACCACATTTTTACACCTGAGAAGTCATAATATGCTTTTTCTTGTTTTCCGTCTTCTCCGATATATGGGTTTCCGTTTTCATCATACAAATAACGTCCGAACAATACTTCACCAGGATTTAAACCTCTTAAGTATTCTACAAGTTCACCATCAGGTAAATATGAGTTTCTGTCATATTTATGACCGATATTTTTCTTGCCGTCTCTTAAGTTTGTACGGACTTCATATTCCATATATTGCCAACGAGGATCATTTCCTTTCGGATATTTGTTCTTATCAGCACCTGTTATTTTTCTTTCAGGAATAATGTATCTTGTAAATTTGATACCAACACCAGGATCGTCTGTTAACAAACTCTTCATGTAGTATGTTTTTGGATTTTCCGGATCATACATATCAGTTACTTTTGTAATATATGAAAGTTGTTCTGAATTTGTATTTACACTATCTAATTTTGCTTCATAAAGTTTGTAGTCGTACTCATTGTAGTATCTTGCACCAACCATAATTACGTTCGGAGCAGGTGCAGGTCCTTCTAATTCACCACCAATATTCAAACCTTGATGAATTACTGAGTCATTTAACTCTTCTGGATATGAATTGATAATTACAGGGTCAATAACAGTTTTTATAATAGTATCTCTAACTGTATTATTGATTGTATCCGTAATATAAATTGTATCTTTGTCAACTATAGGACCGCAGTCACAGCATGTTGCATATGCCCATGCGTTTGCTTTTGAACCGCTTGTTGACCAAGATTCAGATTCTACTAACGGTTTATCACAAGAAGCCAATCCACCTAAGGCTGCTGTTGACATCAAAACGCCCATTGTAGCATTTCTCATACGATTTTTTCTGGATCTGTTTCCAAAACTAATTGTTGATTCCAAAGCCTTAGCGGCATCTCTTGACATAGGAGCATCCATTTGAGGATAGCTTTGTGTTTGATTATTTGCTGTTTTCTTCATTCCGCCTTCAAATTTTGGTGTTGAAGAAACATTGCTAATTGCTTGTACGTGCATGTTTTTTATTACCTCCAATTTTCTACACTGTGTATATAAAGAAGAAACATGTTTTTATTTGCTAAAAAAATTATAACAAAAACATGTTTCTTCTTAAATTTCTTGATATAATTGCGTTTAAAACGCTTTACATTTTGTAATATAGCTGTTATTAATTTAATTCGCAGCCAATTTTTCTCTGACTAATGTCTCAACATTAGCAAGGATATCAGGATTTTCGG
>CACYCU010000182.1 GCA_902772945.1 uncultured bacterium
CCTGAAATGATACTAAACATCTTAAATCCGTATACATTGCTTGGTTTCTTATCAGGCGGTGCGGTAATTTATTGGTTCTCAGGAGCTTCAATGCAGGCTGTAACAACAGGTGCATATTCTGCAACTGAGTATATTAAAGATAATATCAAACTTGATGATGCTTCTTCAAAAAGTGCAAATGTTGCAAATTCAAAAGAAGTTGTAAAGATTTGTACACAATACGCCCAAAAAGGTATGATAAACATCTTTATCGCATTATTTGCATTTGCACTTGCATTTGCATGTTTGTCAGCACCAAGCTGCATGACATCAGCACCTGTAGCTTTCTTTGTAAGCTACTTGATAGCGATTGCAGTATTTGGATTGTTCCAAGCCGTATTTATGGCAAACGCAGGCGGATGTTGGGATAATGCAAAGAAGATTGTAGAAGTAGATTTGGCTGAAAAAGGAACACCGCTACATGAAGCAACGGTTGTTGGTGATACTGTAGGTGATCCGTTTAAAGATACATCGTCTGTTGCAATGAACCCGATTATCAAATTTACAACATTATTCGGACTTCTTGCAATGGAAATTGCAATCTCAGAATCATTTAGAGCAATAGCTCCAATAATTGGTTGGATATTCCTTGCAATTGCTCTTGTATTTGTTATTCGCTCGTTCTATGCAATGAGAATACCAACAGGGAAATAAAATAAATACAAAAAATAAAAAGTGCCTTGCATGTTTGTAGGGCACTTTTTTTGTGATAAAATTTTTCCAGAGGGAAAAAAACATGAGTTTAACAGTATATTTAGGGATAGATGTAGGTTCAGTTACTACCAAATTAGCTTTGGTAGACGAAAACGGCAAATATGTTGACAGTTATATGCTTAGAACTGCCGGCAAGCCTGTTGTTGCTGTTCAAGAGGGTTTGAACAAGCTTTATGCACAAAAGCTAACGGATTATGAAGTTATGGGTGTCGGAACAACAGGTTCAGGGCGCAATCTTGCAGGAGCATTAGTTGGTGCAGATGTTATAAAAAACGAAATTACCGCACACGCTGTTGCCGCAAGCATAAATGTTCCCGGAGTTCAAACAATCCTTGAAATCGGCGGACAAGATAGTAAAATAATTATACTTCGTGACGGCATTGTAACGGATTTTGCTATGAATACAGTATGTGCAGCTGGTACCGGAAGCTTTTTAGACCATCAAGCACAAAGATTAAATGTTCCTATCGAAGAATTTGGTGACACTGCATTAAAATCTCAGAATCCTGCCAGAATAGCCGGAAGATGCGGAGTGTTTGCAGAAAGCGACCTTATACATAAGCAACAACTTGGCTATCCTGTTGAAGATCTTTTATATGGCTTATGCCAAGCACTAGTAAGAAATTATTTGGCAAATCTCGCTCTTGGAAAAGAACTCCTGCCTGTATTTTCATTTCAAGGCGGTGTAGCAACTAATACAGGAATGGTAAAAGCTTTTGAAGAAGAATTAGGACATAAAATTATTGTTCCTGATCATCATCAAACAATGGGCGCAATCGGAGCTGCATTACTCGCTATGGAAAATCATCAATACACAGAGGCTCCGACTAAATTTAAAGGTTGGTCAGTAGGTGAAATGAATTTCCATTCAATTACTTGTGATTGCACAGGTTGTTCAAATAATTGCGAAGTAATAACAATAGTTGAAGGCGGCGAAGATATTCATCACGTTGAAAAAATAAAAGATATTAAGGGTAACATAATTGCTCGCTGGGGCGGCACTTGCGGACGTTGGGATATATCATAAATTTTATGATAAAATATTGATATGTCTGATTTAAATTCAACTTTAACAAATATGAAAAAAAAGTATCGAGAGATTTTTAAAAAATCTGTTGATGCTATTCAATCGCGCATTGATGAATTAAAACCGACTAAGTTAAATGCTGAAATTTTTGATAATTTTGCTAAAGACAGTATTGGCTATCAGTGGCAGCAAGCAGTATTGGATATGTTTGAAAACGATATATCACATGAAATATACAGAAAATGGCAAGAAATTATATCCTACAGAAACAACTTTGAATGCAAAGGGTGTGCGACATGCTGTAATTTAGCCTGTTCTGAATTTTCTCCTGAAGAATTAAAACAAAAAGCCGATAACGGAGATAAATTTGCAAAACAATTTACTCAAATATTTATTCCTTATAAAAACAGTAACGAGCCTAAAAAAATATATCCTGAGTACTTAAAATTGTTGTCTGAAAATGTAGAAGGCGATGTATACTTTTACCATTGTCCAAAATTAACAGAATGCAAAAGATGTTCTGATTACGAAAACAGACCGGACATATGCAAACATTTTCCGGATAATCCGTTAGATATTCTGCCTGAAAGCTGCGGATTTTATAATTGGCGAAAAGAAGTTGAACCTGTCGCTATGATGCTTCATGCAATGGTTGAAATTATAGATTATTACAAAGAAAAAATAAAGGAACAAATGTGAGAATATTATCAGGACTAGATTTAGAAGAAATCGAAGAAATAACAAACAGTCTGAAAGCTTCAAAATTCAGAGCCAGACAAATTCATAATTGGATTTACTTAAAATCAGTAAAAAGTATTGATGAAATGACAGATTTATCGGTAAAATTCAGAGAAGAATTGAAACAAATAGCAACAGTTACCGACACTAAAATTAAAGTAAAACAAGAAAGCTCCGACGGAACATTAAAATACCTGTTAGAATACCCTGACGGAGAATGCGTCGAAACAGTTCTTATGCGATTTGATAACAGAGCAAATTTAACAGCTTGTGTAAGCTCTCAAGTAGGATGCGCTGTAAACTGTACTTTCTGTGCAACAGGCAAAAGAGGCTTTATAAGGAATTTAACTTACAAAGAAATTATAGAGCAAGTTTTGACAATCCAAAGAGATACAGGTTTAAAAGTCACAAATATTGTTTTTATGGGACAGGGTGAACCTCTTTTAAATTTGGATAATGTATTGAAGGCTATGAAAATTTTTAATGAAAATTTTCAAATAGGTTCAAGACGTTTGACAGTTTCAACATCAGGAATAATTCCCGGAATAGAAAGACTTGCTGATGTTGATATGCAATCTACGCTGGCACTATCTTTACATGCACCAAATCATGAAATTCGTTCACAACTAATGCAAATAGAAAATAAATATCCTATGAGTGAACTGAAAAAAGCATTAAAAAAATATATTAAAAAAACAGGCAGAAGAATTACGATAGAATATTTACTTATAAAAGATTTGAATGACACACTGGAAAGTGCAAAACAGCTTGTAGACTACTTGCGGGATATAAAGTGTAATATAAATCTGATTCCTTATAATCCTACAGAAAAAAATGATTATCAAAAGCCTTCGGGAAATTCTATAATGCGATTCAAGTCCCTATTGGAACAATCCGGCAAAAAGGTTACAATAAGATTGGAAAGAGGCGCAGATATCGATGCTGCGTGCGGACAATTAAGAGGAAAAATTAATTATTAGCTAAAATTTTAAATATTTCAATTAATATAAAAGAAAAGGTCAAAAATGAAAGCACTAATTCAAAGAGTAAAAAAAGCATCAGTCAAAATAGAAAACAAACTTTTTTCTTCAATCAACAGAGGTATTTTAATATTTCTTGGAGTTGAAAAAAATGATGAAAA
>CACYCU010000183.1 GCA_902772945.1 uncultured bacterium
AACTATTATTAACTTTTACACTGTTGTGTATAATGTTCGTAAGTGCGTCTGCACAAGCAGCTGATGTAAACACTGTAAAAGCAACAATAGTAAAACATGCTATTGCTATGGGAGTAGATCCTGCTATTGCTTTGAGTATAGCTCGAACAGAGTCAGGATTTAGACATGAGGCGAGAAGTTCACACGGTGCAGTCGGTGTCTTCCAATTAATGCCTTCGACTGCAAGAAGAATGGGCTTAAATCCATATTCATTAAATGACAATATTAAAGGCGGCATAATGTACTATAAAAAAATGTACAATATGTTTGGTTCGGTAGAATTGGCATTGGCTGCCTATAATGCAGGTCCGGGAAATGTTAAAAGGTATAATAATACAATACCGCCCTATTCTGAAACTAGAAATTTTGTAAGAAAAATCACTGCAGATGTAAAAAGGCAAAAAGCTGCACCTGATCCTATCGTTGCAAAGGTAAAATCAGGTACATATTCAGCGCAAGCGCCAAAACCTGTTAAACCCGAAGTAAAAATGGCTCCGGCAGGTCAAATAGTCAGTTCTTCCGATTTGAAAGTCGAAGAAGTTGAAGAAAAGCCTATAGAATTGAGACTGGAAACTTTGACAGTTTCAATATAAATATAAAAATAAAAAAGTTCCGGCAAACAGCCGGAATTTTTTTGTGAATAAAAATTTTTTATATCTTAATATTCCTTAACAAAAATCGAAAAATATTAAAGAAAGCAATATGCAAAGCCGTAATACTACATGAGAAAGGAATATTATGCCATGGGAATGTCAGCATCACAAGCGAGATTATTAAGCATAACAAGCCGATTGACTAATAATGAATTTCGCGCGCAGACAATTACAAATTCCAAATTAAGACTTGCAACAGAATCAGAAGAAGCAAGTCAAAAGTACATGGATGCACTGGATTCTAAAAAGTTGGTGTTCCTTGGCTATGACGATACGGGTGCTTCAACAAAAGTTGATTTAACTCCTGCTGTACTGTACGGTTATGCATCAATGAAGAATCAATATTCATTGATAAATGCTGCGGGAAAAATATTAGTATCTCCCCAAGATGCCGCAAACTTTGAAAACACCGATACGTTAGAAGGTTTTTTAAGATGTTACAATCTTGTTGAAGAAAGTGCACAAGAAAAAGCAGATTTTGAAGAAAAAAAAGCAAAACAATTAGCAGAGAATGAAGATTATGAAGCTATGTATAGTGCTTATGAAACAGCTCATACAGCTTGGAAAGATGAAAAGACTAGTTGGCAGATAAAGTATGATGCTTTTGCTGCTGATTGGAAAATTTACCAACAAGAACTACAAGCTTGGGAAGCAAGCAACAGGGGAAACTTGGCAGACAGATTTAGTAGTTATATGGGTACTGCTGATGCTCCTAAGCAATACTGTTACGTACGTGCTTTAACTGGTGAAATGGAATGTTATCAGCACTTGTTGAGAGCAATAATAGATTATGATACATATAATTCCAGCAGTTCTACTTATCAAACAACTACTGGGCAATCTGTTTCTGTGTCAGGTAGCATGGGTGCTATTGGAGGCCAAAATTTAGCTACAAGATCCATGTTAAAAGAGGTTTCTGATGCATTAAATGATGTACCGGCAAAATTATGTGACGGTGATGATGATTTGAGTACACCGGAGAAAGATAACTTGCTAAAAGCAAAGGCAGATAAAGGTGAAACAATTACTGAAGCTGATAGATTGGCTAGTGATTACAAATACAATGCATCGACAGGTGAATATGATGTAAAAACGCTTAAAGAAAAAGCAATAGACTTATATTATTTGATAAATAAAAGCCTGTATACCGGTATGGATACAAAAGCTTTATTGATTAATTTTACAGAAGGCGATTTGGCAAATATTTCAGACAGACCAAAATATGAAGGAAGCCCCGATCCGGGACCTTTTACAAAGACAGAGCCGAAATTTACTATTGAACTCCCTGATGATCTGAAAGAACCCGAATATTCATTAATAATTAATGATAAGGAAAAAGGGCAATGGTATACAAATCTTTGGTATAAGATGAATGGCGGTTCTACGGCAGAAGTTGTTCAAAATGTTGATAACGGAAGCCAAGGAAAAGTTGAATTTAAAATTGCAGGTTTTACGGAAATTACAAAAAATCCGGCAAAGGCAAATTATGACATAATAGATCCAAACCTGTTTACAAGTTCAACTTGGCTGCAATTTGCGCTTGAACACGGTGTTATTACTCTTGAAAAAGCTATGTATAACAATCCTGCCGATAACGAGACAAGAGCTACAAACATGACAAGAGAAGGCTTTGTCTGGACTGCTATGCCGTATTCAAATGCAACAGATTTTATAGAAGTTGAAGATGAAGTTAAAATTGCTAAAGCAGAAGTTATTTATAAAAAAGAAGTTACAGAAATAGAATATCAGGATAATAAATTTGACCAAGATTTGAAAAAGCTTGACACAGAACATAATGCACTGCAAACTGAATATGAATCTATAAGAGAAGCTATTAATAAAAATACAGAAAGATCATTCAAAGCGTTTAGTTAATAATAAGATAAACTTAAGCCCTCTGTTTGAGGGCTTTTTGTTGTTTGATATCAATATTACTTGTTATAATTTTCAAAAAATATTTTCAAGAGTTCGTGTCCTTTTAGGATTGATTGATAATCAAGGTATTCATCCCTTGTGTGCATATTGCATACAGTTGCCAACCCTACCAGATATGGAATGAAATTTTCTCCCTTAGAATTTTTTTGATTTGCATAAATATGAGTTTCAGCTCCGGCATGGAATGATGTAATATCAGGTTCTACTCCGGCTTTTTTTGCTGAAGCTTCAAATAAAATAGGAATATATTCATCGTTAACCTTTTCAAATGGCGGGAGATGTTCTTCAAATTTGATTGAAACTTTCGCCAAATCTATAACTTCCTTTTGAAATTCATTGACTGTATTAGTCATAATTTCTTTTAATTCATCTTCTTTTTTTCTGCTTGAACTTCTTATTGAATAGCTTACAGCAGCATCAGGGTTGATAATATTTGTAACTTCGATTTTTCCTGCATCTATTCCTCCAAGGTTGCAGGAAGTTACTACCATTCCATCTTCTTCATAGAATACCCCTTGCGGAAGTTTAGAAATTAAATTAGCAATTAATTTTGCAGCATTTGCTCGAGTTTTGTCTCCAATATCAATTCCTGAATGTCCCCCTTTGTGGCTGTGAACTTCTATTCTTACCAGTGTGTAACTTGCTCCTGATACCTCCAGTTGACCAAGTGTGTCACTGTCACATACAAGAAGATATTTGGATTTTATATCATTAAAGTTTAAATGACGAGCACCTGACATTCCAGATTCTTCATCTCTGGTAAATATACATTCAAGCCCGCCGTGTAAAATGTTAGAATTTGCAACTTCTTTTGCAAATAATAGTGCATTTGCAACTCCGGCTTTGTCGTCACCGCCTAGTGTTCTGCCTTCTGCATGAATGTTTCCGCAATCATCAAGGTAGGTTTTGACAGGACTGTCATCACCAATAACATCCATATGTGCAGATAACAAAAGATAATCTTTGGTTGAATCTGTTGGCGGAATGTCAATTCTAACATTCCCGTATTCATCGAGGCGGCAAGGAATATTATTTTTATCACAATAATCTTTAATCCAATTCGCAACATTTTCTTCATGTAATGATGGTGATGGAATTTCTGCAAGTGTACAGAACAAATCTATTAATTCATGTTCTTTTCTGACTTTTTCTATAGACATATAAATTCTCCTTCCTAAATATTATAATTGTTTATAGATTCTGAATCAAGTTCAGAATAAAAAATCAATTTATATCAACAATACTGACACCATCTCCGCCTTCGGAATCTTCGCCGACTCTGTATTTTGCAACGTATGGTGATGTGCTCAAAAAATCTCTTACTGCAGATTTTAGTGCTCCTGTTCCGTGACCGTGGATAATTGTTACACAGGCAAGATTTGCAAGACTTGCCTTATCAAGATATGTTTCAAGGCTGTCCAAAGCTTCCTCAACCTTATAACCCCTAAGATCAAGAGTACTTGCAATGTTTATTTTTCGTAGCTCAAAGTGTTCCATAGAATTTGGCTTGTATACATTTTCTTTTCGCTCGTACGAAGGGTCATATGGAGCAAGCTTTTTGGTTTTTATTTTGGTTTTTATGTTTCCCATTTGAACAAGAACATAATCGTTTTTATCCGGAAGTGTTAAGAGAATGACCGGTTGATTCAAGTCTTTTAGCAGAAGCTTGTCATTTTCTTTTATTGATTGCCAATCGATAGGTGCATATTTTTGTTTTTCATCAAATTCAGAAAGCTTTTCTCTAAATTTTTGTTCTGTTTGTGCCAGCCTTGCATAAGAGCGGCGAGCTATTTTTTCTGATTTTTCACGGCGTAATTCCTCTAAAATATCTTTTATTTCAGCTTTTACGGATAAAAGTTCTCTGTCAAATTTGTCTTTAATATTTTTGACAGTTTTTTTCTTATCTTTTTTTACTGCTTCAAGATTTTGTTTGTATTCTTCTTTAAGATTTTCGGAAGTTTCTTTTATTTCTTCAGCTTCTTTCAAATTTTGAGAAAGTTTTGCCTGTGTTTCTTGAAGCTTTTCGACAACTGCAATTGACGGGTCTTTTGATGTTATTATAATTTCTTTAGCTTTGTCGGCTAGGGCTTTGTCCAGCCCCAAATTAGAAGCTATTGATATTGCGTTGCTCAAACCGGGAATACCGATTAGTAATTTATATGTCGGTTTAAGAGTTGTGGTATCAAATTCAACCGATGCATTTTTAAAATAAGGATTTGAGTATTCAAGAGTTTTAAGTTCTCCGTAATGTGTTGTGATTGTTGACAGAACTTCTTTTTCTGCCAGACGTTCCAATATGACTCTTGCTAAAACAGCACCTTCAACCGGATCTGTTCCTGCGCAAATTTCATCTAACAGGACAAAAGTTTTTGAATTACTTTTGTTTAGTATATCAATAATGTGTGTCATGTGAGATGAAAAAGTTGAAAGGTTTTGCAATATGCTTTGATCATCTCCGATATCTGCAAAAACGTTTTCAAACGGATAAATTTTTGCATTAATACAAGGTAAAAACATTCCTGATTTTGCCATTAGTATGAAAAGTCCGATAGTTTTTATTGTAACAGTTTTTCCGCCGGTGTTTGAACCTGTAATCACAACTGATTTGTAGTTTTTCCCTATCTCAAAATCATTCGTGACAATATTTTCCACATTCAAAAGCGGGTGGCGCATTGATGAAATTTCTATGAATTTTGAAGTTACAATTTCCGGTTCGGATGCGTGAAGCTTTATGGCATAGCGGGCTTTTGCAAAATGAAAATCTATTTTTGCGACAATTTCTTCATTCAAAATCAGAGGTTTTATCTCATCTTTTACTAAATTAGTTAATCCGACAAGAATTTTTATTATTTCTGAATTTATTTGTGATTTAATTTCTCTAATTTTGTTGTTGAGCGGAACTATTTGCTCAGGTTCAATGTAGAAAGTTTTGTTTGTTGCCGAAACATCATGAATAATTCCTTTTATTTTATTTTTTGAGGATGCCATCACTTGAAAAACAATCCTGTCATCTCTTGTTGTATAGATATTTTCTTGCAGGTGCTTTTGAAATTCGGGTGAGTTTAAAAGTGAAGAAACAGTGGCTCTGAGATTTTTTTCGTTATCTTTTAGAGCTGAATATAAGCCTTTGAGTTCTATTGTGGCATCTTGTCGTACACATAAATTTTCATCAAATGTATTAAATATTTTTTCTTCCAAATCCTTGTCTGTTGTAATATTTTGTGCAATTTGTTTCAGGTTAATTGTTTCACTGTCAGAAAGAAAATTTTTTACTAGTCTTGAAGTTTTTAGAGTTTTAGCAACGTCAATAAGTTCTTCTTCAGACAAATAACTTGCACCAAGATTTTTTTGAATCTGTTTTATATCCGCAACGTATTCTATAGGCAGTTCTAAAGGGGTATCAAGTATGCTTTTTGCTTCTCTGGTGCAGTTAAGTTCTTTGTTAATAATTACAATATCATCTATAGGTTTTATTGCGAGGCAAAGTCTTCGGCTTTGTTCGCTTTTTGCGAATTGAGCTAAATTTTCGGCAATTTTGTCATATTCAAGTGCTTTTAAGCTTTTTTCAACAATATCCATATTTCATATATTAGCATAAATATGTCAGTGTATTTGCAATTATTCTATGCTTTTGGTATAAATCAATTATAAGAGGATGTTAGTATGAGTAAATATTTATTAGAAGTCGGATGCGAAGAATTACCTTATAAATTTATTCCGTCAGCAATAGAACAGTTAAAATCAAGTTTTGAAAATCTTTTAAATTCAAATAAAACAGAATTTGAAAAAGTGTTGGTTTATGCAACTCCGAGGAGATTAGCTGTTATAATTTCAGGACTTGAAAAAGAAGGTAAGGACGAAGAAAAAATTGTAAAAGGCCCAATCAAAAAAGTTGCATATGATGAAAACGGGAATCTTTCAAAAGCAGGCGAAGGCTTTTGCAAGAAAAACGGAATAACTTCCGATGACTTATATATTGAAGATGATTATATTCACGCAAAAATAATTATCAAAGGTAAGTCAGTTATAGATTTGTTAAAAGAAAATGTGCCTAATATAATTTTAAAACTTCAAGGTTCACATTTTATGAGATGGTCTTCTAATGATGAAAAATTCTCAAGACCGATAAGATGGATTGTATCAATTTTAGATGGCGAAGAAGTAAAAATAAAAATTATTGATAAAGAAAGTTCAAATATATCAAGGGGTCACAGATTCTCAGAACAAAACATTTTAATTAACAACCCTGATGAGTACTTGGATAAAATGCGAAAGGCTTGCGTTATTGCAGACCAAAATGAACGTAGAGATTTGATAATCCAAAGAGCAAAAGAAGAAGCTCAAAAACTCGGTGCTGAACCCTATTATACTGACGATTTGCTTGAGGAAGTTACTTTTATTACGGAATATCCGGTTCCTGCAGTTTGTGAATTTAATCCGGATTACTTAAGATTGCCTGAGGAACTTGTAGTTACTGTAATGGCAGTGCATCAAAGATATTTTGCTTTGTATAAAGATGGCAAATTGATTAACAAGTTTATTACTATGACAAATTATTTGGGTAATGATTTTGAGAATATAAAAGCCGGTAATGTCAGAGTTATAAAAGCTCGTTTAGACGACGCTGTTTTCTTCTTTAACGAAGATACTAAAAGGCCGTTATCTTCATATGTAGAAGATATTAAAGGAATTACCTTCCAAAAGGGTATGGGTACTATGTATGATAAAGCCCAAAGAATGGTGAAACTCTCTAAATTGATGATAGGTAACAATGAAACTGTTGAAAGAACAGCATTGCTTGCAAAAGCTGATTTGGCAACAAAATTAGTCTTTGAATTTACGGAACTTCAAGGATTTATCGGCGCCGATTATGCGAGAGTTTCCGGAGAAAAGGAAGCTGTTGCGGAAGGTATTAAAGAACATTATTTCCCTCTAAATGCAGATGGTGAAATTGCAAAAACTTTAGAAGGTCAAATCGTTGGTATAGCTGATAAAATCGATAATATATGTGCAGTTTTTGCAGAAGGTAAAAAACCTACCGGTTCATCTGATCCTTTAGGCGTACGCCGTGCAGCATTAGGTATAATAAGAACAATTTTGGCAAATAATTTAAAAATAGATTTGGCTCTTTTAATCAACGAAGCTCTTGTCTTGTTACCTATTTCAAAAGAAGGTGAAAGTTTTGTTGATAAGATAAAAAGTGCTGCAGGATCCGTTGTTTCAAGGGCGTCTGGACTTGTTTCAGGTGAAATTTATGACTTCTTTATTCAAAGGTTGATAATCTTTTTATCCGAAAAATATTCAAAAAATGTGTTGGAAGCTTGTGCAGAAAGTAAAAATCCATTGTTTGATTTGAACGATTATGTTGAAAGGGTAAAAGTGGTTTCAAACTTAAACTCTCCTCAACTTTTAGAAAGTGCAAACAGAGTAATTAGAATGTTAAAAGATGAATCTAAAAAAGCTGTAAAACCTGATTTGTTTGTTTTACCTGCAGAAAAAGAATTGTATGAAAGTATAAATACTTTAGATGAAAATATCAGTTATCAAGCTTATTTGGCGCAGTTAGAAAAAATAAATCCGTCTGTTGAAAAATTCTTTAATGATGTTCTTGTCATGGATAAAGATGAGAATGTTAAGGAAAATCGTTTGGCATTGTTAACCTTGCTTAAACGAAAATACTCTCATATTGCTGATTTTAGCAAATTATAAAGATTTGTAAAGAATATATGTAAAACAGTAAATTATTTTTTTCAGGATACTTTAAAATAGTACAAAGAAGGTAAAGTAGGAATCGCAAAAATGTTTAACAAAATTAAAAATTTAAAAATTGTAAAAACATTATCAGAACAAATTAGTCCAAAATTAAGATGGTTAAATTTTGCAAATAAAAATATAGATAAGTCATCTCCGGATTACGTACGAATGATAAGCGGAGTTGATGAATTAAAATCAAGTGCTGACGAACGAAAGCTGGAAGCGATGGTCAGACAACAACTCAAGGAAGAATTTCCGAATATTGAAAATTCAAAATCCTATGAGCTTCTTGTAGATGCTGTAATCCATAATTACAAGAAGAAACAGCTTCAGGCTATGGATGAGAATATCTCATAAAAATTGCACCTTCGGGTGCTTTTTTATTTGACTTGATTTCTGCCGTTGTTTTTAGCCTCGTATAATTTTTTGTCTGCAGCTTCAATAATTTCGCTTGCACTATTTCCATCTTCAGGGAACGTTGCA
>CACYCU010000184.1 GCA_902772945.1 uncultured bacterium
AATTTATAAAGGTCGGAAGTTACTTGATTAAAAATGTCCGAAATGTCCGGTTTTGGTTACAAAAATGTCCACGAATTTGCACTTATTGTTCCAATTTTTGCACTCAAAAGTAGGGTTGATTTTAGTCAACCAAAATATATAGGTAGACTGAAGTCTACCCTACTCACTTTATTAGAAATTAAAAAATATACATAATAAAAATTATTGATTACATTGCAAATAGGTTATCAAGATTTTCTTCTGGTAGCATCATGGTATAATGTCCACCTCTAATTTCCATTGGAGATTCAGCTCTTTTACCTGCTTTTTCTGCTTCTTCTAATATATTTGCCAATCTATCAGATTCCGCTTGGTTGATATGTCCAATTTTCATACTACTATATGGTCTAAATCCGCATTTATAGTGAAAACAATGTGCATTAAAATCTGCATCAAGACCTACCCTTCCCCCGTAGCCTAAATCTATACTTCTTTGTGCAATTATCTTATGTAACTGAGTACCTGCACCTTGTCTATATGATTCCATGTAATCAATATATATGCCCCCATTGGAAAAATATCCATTCCTTTTCATTATGGCTGCTTCTTCTTCAAAACTTAATTCACAATTCTTTATTGCTTCCAATAATTTTGAATCACTTGGACAACCTCTGCAAAGTTTATGTGAAAAATTATCACAATTTTTTGCACCTATATCAGCATATCCAGCATATTCTCCATCTATATTAAGGGTAAGACGTCTATCTGTTTTTTTGCCAAAGAAATTATATATTTTATATTCAACAGTATGTTCTTTACCATTTTTGTCTTTATATATGTAACTTCCCATAATTTCATTAGTTTCTTTATTAATTTTCTGTTTGAAATTTTGAACATACTTACTTAATTTATTTTGAAAATTAAATGTATCTTTTTCTATTGTAGGGGCATATCTAAGCCCTTCTAAATTTATCGAAGTTTTAGGTAGTTTTGGATGACATAAATAGCTTAGGACGCTTTTTCCGCCACGTTTTACAAATAAATTTAATCCGACATTACTAACCATAAAAATACCTAACCTTATTTATATAAAGTATTTTTCTTTTCAAAAATTGCTTAATTTTTGCAAAATATTATCAAATATTAACTCTCCTCCGCATATGTACAGTTTGTCGAGTGCAATTTTATGCCGCAAAATAATTCTCAAAAAACCTGTTCTTTCTTCTCAAACCGACTGTTATATTACATTAAGTTTTAAAAAATTTATTTATGTCCGTTTTTAGCAAATAGTGTGAGTAAAATGAAGTGTGCCCACAAATGGATATGCTAACATAACTATATAAATAATACCCAAAATTCGACTTGCTGTTTTTATATTAGAAACTAAGATTTTAAAAATCTGCCTCTTAACTTGTATCCGGCTATATAGACCAAAATCAAATATACAACTATTTTAAACAAATATACAAACTTGTTTTCAAAAGGTAAAATAACACTCACCACGGCAAAAGAACACAATATTAAAAAAGTAGTTTTTATAAAAGTTTTTAAAAACGGCTTCCAGCTAATATAATCAAACTTCCTTAGACTTGACACATTTGTCATCAACAGAACAAGCTCCGTAACAAACATAGCTATTGCAGCACCCAAAATTGAAAAATATTTTATCAATACCAAATTTAAAAATATTGAAAACGAAATTACACAAAAACCTATTCTTGTTTCAATATATGTTCGGTTTTTCATATGATACTTCAAGTTCACAAACTTTAAAAATTCATGTATAAAACAAGCAGCTGCAACAAAAGGTAAAGCCAAGGCAACTTTTTCATATGAATTTGGCAAAACTAGCAAAGTTATTTCTCTTGAAAACAGACAAAACACAGCTATCAGCGGTGCTAAAACCATGTAGAACAATTGAATAATATTTGTAAAATAAGGTTTTAACCCGTCTTTATTTTCAAATCTCTGAATTATAAAAGGAAAAGTGACAAATATAAACAAAGCTACAAGAGGGTTCACGATATATTCTGCAGCAGACAATGACACGCCAATTATTGCAGTATGAGAATACAATCCTTCGCTTTGGAAAATCAGTTTTGAAAAATTAAACACTCCCCAATAACAAGCATTCGTTACGACAAGAGGCAGTGCATATTTTAATATTTCTCTCACTATTGAAATATCTATACAAAAGCTCAATTTGTAATCAAAACTTATCATCCTAAAGATTATCAAATCTATGAAGGTAATGGCAATATTCATTGCAAGCAAAATACTCTCAGAACCAGGTATTAAATTTATAAAAGAGAAAAATAAAACTACAAAAGCTATTTCATAAATTGCAATACTGAATGTATACAATTTATAATTATTTTTCAACCTTAAAATTTGATACAAAAACTGCCTTATACCACAAGGTACAACCAAAAAAAGCGTATACAAAAATACTGTCTCAGATATTGCAAAATGTTTTATTAATACATTTTTTAGTAAAAAATATACAATAACTGTTATTAAATAAACAATTATTGATATCCAAAATACACTTGAAAAAAATTTCTCTAAACAGTTTTTTAGCCTGAATTTTTCATAAAATCTTAATACAGATTTTGAAACCCAATCAAAAGAACAAGTCAAAATTAAATTAAGAATCTGAATTGCCACTATATATATACTCATTTCCTTTTTATCAAGAATATGCGTAAACAAAGGGATTATTACAAGAAAATTCAATATAATAAGCCCCCTAGACGGCAAATAATTCAATAGATTTTTAGTTATTGAATAATAATTTTCCGGCAATTTTTTTTTCATATCACAAATTATAACTTAAACTATTTTTTTAAAATATATTTGATAAAAAAAATTATATTTTCACTAATTTTATGCTATAATAATACTAAGTGAAGAAAATTATATTAACCCTACTATTTATACTAATTTTGCCCTGTAATGCTCAGGAAGAAATTGCACTTGAAGATTCATACGTAATTGATGAATCTGTTTTGGATACCCCGTTTTTAGAATCAGAAGTAGAAAAAAATGACATCCCTGATATTTCAACACCACCTGAAATCACAACAGAAAATACAAAGCTCTTTGACAAAATTTCTAAAAACTTAAAAGACGTATATGAACTGCAAATTGAAAGCAATGACGTTCCTTCTTGTCTTTTAAAAGAACAGTTAACTCATAAATTCAAAAAAGGCCCTATCGAAAGTATTCATTACTGGACAGGACTAAAGTTTAATATTGCTGAAACTATAGAAAAAAATGATAGCGATACAAATTTTAATATCGGATTTGTAAATTTATTTTTAGACGGAAAATTTAAAGGCGGAAAAGAAAATTTTCGAATTATGCTCGATCCGACACATAGAAATAATCATGAATTTATGCAATATCTTTTCCAAGATGTTTATATAGATTCACAAAGAATTCCTCATCACAGGATTTTAGTCGGTAATTCACGCCCCGGAGTCGGTCATGAAGGCGCCAGCTCGTCATATACCCTTCCACTTGCAAGCCGCTCTCAAATAGCAAGAAATTTTGGAACTGCAAGAAAACTCGGTGTAAGAGTTATGGGGAATTATTCTCTCGTTGATTACGACTTGGGCGGATATAGTTCCGGAACATATTTTACTGATTTTTTCCCCGGAGGTGAATTTGATGGCTGGGTCAATATAAAACCTTTAGGAAAAACAAACGGAAAATATGGCAAACTTACGCTTGGCGGAGGCATAACAGCAGGAAGCAGAAATTCAAAAGATTTTTTGGTCAGCAGCGCATACATTGGATATGAATATAAAAAATTATGGTTTAAAGCAGAATATGCAAATGCAGACGGTTCAAACGGTTATACCGGATTTTCTTCAAAAAAACGCCAAGGTTGGAATGCAACAGTCGGCTATAGGATAAACAAAAAATTAGAGCTTATAGCCAGATATGACGAATTTGATCCAGACAAAAAAATAAGCCATAACAATATCCGAGAATACACAGCCGGAATTACATACTATATTAAAGCTCAAGCTCTAAAAGTATTTTTAAATTACGTATTCTGTCAAAATTCATCTTCAACCGATAGCCATAGAATTATTCTCGGAACCCAAATCGCGCTTTAAGCTATAATTTTTATCCAACCCTCAGGAGCTTCCATTCTACCCATTTGTATTCCAGTCAAAGTATCATAAAGTTTTTTAGTTACAGGGCCCATTTCTGTGTTACCGAAATCTATAACTTCGTCATGATTTACGATTTTTCCTACAGGAGAAAGAACTGCTGCCGTACCGCATAAAGCACATTCAGCAAAATCTTTCACTTCGCTAAACAAAATTTCTCTTTCTTCAGCTTCAAGTCCTAAATAATGTTTTGCAACATACATTAAGGAACGACGTGTTATAGAAGGCAAAATAGTATTTGATTTTGGTGTAACAATTTTATTATCTTTAGTAACAAAAATAATATTTGCGCCGCCTGTTTCTTCCACTTTTGTTCTTGTTGCGGGATCAAGATAAATATTTTCCGCAAACCCTTTTTTATGCGCATCAACAATCGGATGAAGGCTCATTGCATAATTCAATCCGGCTTTAATATGTCCTGTTCCGCGAGGAGCAGCTCTGTCAAAATCCGGAACTCTGACAGTAATTGCTTTCACACCGCCCTTAAAATATGGTCCGACAGGTGTTGTAAAAATTCTGAATTGATATTCATCTGCAGGCTTTACACCAATTACAGGATTTGAACCAAACATATACGGTCTTAAATACAATGTAGCTCCGCTTCCATATGGAGGTACATAATCAATATTTGCTTTGACAACTTTTTCAACTGCATCAAGAAATCTTTCTTCCGGAAAAACTGGCATTTCAAGTCTTTCACAAGTATCTTTCATTCTTTTTGCGTTCAAGTCAGGTCTAAAGCATACTACTTTTCCGTCTTTTGTTCTATATGCTTTTAGTCCTTCAAAACAGGTTTGCGCATACTGCAAAACACCGGCACTTTCGTTTAAAACGATGTTTGCATCTTCTGTCAAAACGCCATCATCCCATTTTCCGTCTTTAAAATTAGAAACATATCTGTAATCAGTTTTTACATAACCAAAGCCTAAGCTTCCCCAATCTATATTTACAACCATTATAATTACCTCCGTTAACTCGGTTATATCATGCACATAAACAGAAATCAAATCCACACTGATTATAAAAAAAAGGAGCCGAAAGGCTCCGTTGGAATTAAGAATAGCTGGAAGTATGAAAAAGATTTATAACTATATTAAAAGTCATAAATCTTTTCAAACAATTACCCAGATAGATATAAATTTAATACCCGATAGCCCAATTAAATGAAGCAGTCTTCGTTGTTGCTTGTGATATTGGAGCAATAGAATCCACGGCAGGAACTTCTATAACCTTTGATGCTTTTTTCAACATATTGTTTTGCATCATTTTATCATCAACATTATTAAATGATTTTAACCTGTCTAAATTATTTTGTAATTCTGCATTTTCATCATTTAATGTTGTTATTTGGCGGCTTAATTTATTTAAAGCAAGTTCATTAGACATGGCAAAATAGTAGCTGACAAATGCAAATAATACAGCCACACCTAACAAACCACATAATGTTTTATTAACTTTTCTTATTGCCATAGCTTTCTGTGAAATTTCTTTTTGAAAATAACCTTCAATAACTTGAGTTTCAATTGGATTTTCTACATACTGCTGTTGTTGTATATAAGATGTCTTTTCGTAATATTCTGCTCTTAACGGACTCAACTTTTTCTACCCCAATTTTTTAATACACCTTGCGATTCTTAACTTTGCACTTCTTGAAGGCGGATTCGTTTTTATCTCCTCAGCACTCGCTTCTATAGGTTTTTTATTAACCAATTCCAAAATCGGAGGCGGACAATGACAAATCATCTGAGATTTATCACAATGACACCGCTGCGAGTGGTATCTGAATATATTTTTCACTAACCTGTCTTCTAATGAGTGAAAACTTATTACACTTATTATAGCACCAAAGTCTAACAAATCCAACACATCATTCAATGTATTTTTTACATTTGTTAACTCTTGATTTACTTCAATACGTATTGCCTGAAAAACACGTGT
>CACYCU010000185.1 GCA_902772945.1 uncultured bacterium
AAACCGTCAGCTTCATATACTCTGCCTCTGTGCATACTGTTTGTAAGATTTCTTAAAGCGTCCAGCATAGCTCCATATATATATTTTGCTCTGTCATTGCCAACTCCGATTTCATAAGCAGCTTTTCCCATACCGCTTGAAATACTCTCAGCTTTTGCTATTGCAAGATTGCTCACTCTGCTAAAGTCATACTCATGAACTTCTTTATCACTTGGTTCTTGACCATACGGTACTGCATGCATTAACTTATATGCACGTTTTCTGTATTCATAATTTTTGTGTTCAGTCAAATCCGCAAAAACCATATCTGTGTCAATTGCATACCCTTCAAGAGCTCTGCATTTGTCATGGTTTCCGGCAAAAGTGTATGAATATATTAAAGATTCCAAAGGTTCTGAACCATAAAAATTACCGCCGCCAACCAACTGGTTATATACTGTATCACCTTGTTCCAAGCCTTTATCAGGGCTATTACTTCCGTCAAAATCAAACAGTTTGCCAAAAATCTTATTTATTTCGGAAGAAAGATAAGTATAATTTGCAACAGTTGTAAAACCTGCTTCATTTATGAGTTTTTTAACTACTTCTTTTTGATTTGAATATCTTGAGCCGGAATTATACCCTCTACCGGCACCGTATATTACTCCTTCATCAGTAACTTCTGCCGCTATGTATGCATCAGGATGATATTCTTTAACTGCATCACTAAATCTTGACCAAAATTCAATTACTTTATTCCAAGTATATTCAAAATTCGTTTTTCCGCTTTTTAAAGAATCAATATCAGCGATATCTTTTGTAGCATCTATTCTCCAATCCAAACCGGCCTGACTTCTGTCAACAATCATTTCCGCCAAAGCAAAACTTTCATATGATGTTCCTTTTAAGGAAAGACTAAGTGCTTTTTGAAATTCTTCTTTTTCTTTTGAACCTACCTTACCTATATTATACTTAATTTTGTTTATCAAAGATTGGACTTCATCTTTTGGGCTGTCAGCTATTATACCCATTCCGACAAGGGATGTTTTTTTTAGTTTTCCATAATCATAAGAAATTTCGCCTGTCTTGGAATTATACATAAATTCAGAATCCGGGGCAACTCCTTTTATAACTGCAAATTTTGCAATCTCAGAAGTCAGATAAGGAATAACATATTTTCCGTACGGGGTAGTATTTCCTTTACTGTCTTTTAATTTCGCATTTTTAGGCAATGAATTGTCTACTGAATCAATAATACTTTTGGCAAAATTTAATAATTCTTTTTCATACAATTTATCTGTTTTTAAATACAAATCTCTTGTTTCATCTGTAAGGTGCGGATTTTTTTGAATATACATATCATACCTTGACAATCCGATCTGTTCAGGTCTAATCGCTCTTTTTGTCATATAAGGAGATGCTAAAACAGAAACAATATCATCACCGACCTCGACAGAATCAAGAGGTAAATCCATCAGACCTTGCAATATAGCTTTGTTATAATCGTTTTCTGTTTCCGGTTCTTTTAGCTCATATCTGCCTCTTAAAACATTTTGAACAATTTCCTTATCAACATCCAAATCCTCAGGTAAAACCGTTCCGTCAGCTTTTTCATCTATAATATTAGTTATTTGAGCTGCAGATTTTCCGTTTATGTCTTTAAGATTTTGCGCAACGAACAGGTTTAATATTTGATTTGTTTTCTTTGTCCAATATTTTGCAGATGAAACAGCATAATCCTGCACTTCCATATTTTTTTGAAGAAGTTGTTTTTTTAGCTCTGCTCTTTTTGAAGGGTCACTAATATTTAATAATTTTTGTGTTTCATAATGAGAAGGAAGATAATTCAATTTTGCAATATCCGGATTTGCATCCCAAGTTTCAAATCCGCTTTCATGCTTTCCGTCAAGACCGAAAAACTCGAATTGAGAAACTGCTCTTGTACCATAACCGCTATATAAATCAATTCTTTCATCATTTTTTACGGTTTTATTATAATTGCTGAGCAATTTTACATTTTTCATATATGTATCGGGATTTATTTTAAAACTATATGGCACAACTGAATCATTATGATTGTTTATGTCAAGATTGTTGTCTAAAAGTTTGTCATAAGCTTTTATTAATTCTTTTTCATTCAAATTGTCAGCATCTACAAGCCTATCATCGTATATTTGAATATATGTAGGTTTTTTAGAATCATAATCTTTTCTTGTCGAAATTTTTATTGTACCGTCATCTTTTTGTTCAAATTTATATTTTGAATTTACAACTCTATGTGTAACATGATTTAACTTTTTGCCAAAAACTCCCATTGATAAAGGACTGTCCTCTAAACCTGAAATTCTAAACCAATTAAAGTATGGAGACTTTTTACCCCATTTTAATACATGCTGAAAATGAACACCTTCTAAACCTTCGTTAACATAAGCACCATCCGAAACCAAGTTAATTCCATTGGCAAACATTTTTCTTTGCATAGAAGCGTAATTATTTATATTTCCAAGACTTTGTGCCAATTGATAACAATTTTTGTTCCAATATCCATGTGCTGTCAAGCTATCATCAGTAAACAACGGGGTTGTAATTATTCTTGTAAAATTATCTAATTTTCCGAGTTCCAAATCTTTTTCAATACCGGCCAAAGAACCGCCATATTTATTTGCATAATTTTTGTTGGTTTTTTTTGCTTTTTCTACATTTTTGTTAGGAACAATTTTGTTATCTTTATCATAAACCCAAGCAACATTGTTAATATCAGGCAGAACAAGTTTCATGGAACCGCCTTTTGTGGATGTTGAAGCCCTGTCAGGGACAAAGTTGTAGACTTCATGAGCTTTTCCCGAAGATGCAAAATCATTTATCACATTACCATAATCAATTTTATATTCAGGAATACCATTAGGATTATTCTTTGGTTTCAAAACATAATGATAAGCAAAACCATCATCAGGGGAAAGTCCATAATCACCGGCTAAATCAACTGTTGTAGCTCTGCCGCTTTTCAGTTTTATACTATAAGCATTTTTCCCTTCCATTAATGATGAATAATTTTCAAGAGGTCGAATATTTCCATACCCGTCATCTTCGCCAACAACTTTATAATTGCCGTTTTCATCTTTATCTACCTGAAAAATTTCCAAATAGCAATCATTCTTGTTATCATCCCAAACATAATTAAACTCATACTCTCTTAACCCGTACTCTGATTTTACGGGTTTGTAGCCTTCAAAGGACATTTTTTTATATTTTGGTTGATTTAAATCAAGTCCTACTTTCACAAAGATTGTTCCCTTCTCCAGTTATAACTCAACTGAAAGAAAATTTTTGACATAATGATACCGATTATTAAGAAATTTTTACATAAAATGAATTAAAAAATATGTTTTTGATATAATCCTGCTTAGGAGATTAAAAAAATGCTTATGACCGAAATTAAATGCGATATTAAAGACATTACCCTTGCAGATCAGGGTAAAAAACAAATTGAATGGGCATTCAAAGATATGCCTGTATTGAGACAGATACAAAAAAGATTTATAGAAGAACAGCCTTTTAAAGGTTTAAAATTATCCGCTTGTGTACACGTTACAAAAGAAACTGCAGCACTTTGTATTGTAATGAAATCAGGCGGAGCTGATGCAGTTCTTGTCGCTTCAAACCCACTATCCACTCAAGATGATGTTGCGGCAGCCCTTGTAAAACATTATGGAATACCAACATTTGCAGTTGCCGGTGAAACTGTCGAACAGTATAAATCACATATTCAAACTGCCCTAAACCACAATCCGGATATCATTATAGATGACGGATGCGATATGGTATCAGCAATCCATGCCGAAAGACCTGAGCTCGCTTCAAAAATTATCGGTTCTACTGAAGAAACAACAACCGGTATTATTAGACTTCAGGCTTTGGAAGCTCAGGGTGAACTCAGATTTCCTGCAGTCGGAGTTAATACAAGTTTAACAAAACACTTGTATGACAATCGTTACGGCACAGGTCAGAGTTCATTAGACGGAATCATAAGAGGTGCTAACATCCTTATTGCAGGCAAAACTGTTGTTGTATCAGGTTACGGATGGTGCGGCAGAGGTTGCGCTCTAAGAGCAAAAGCTCTTGGTGCAAACGTTATTGTTTGTGAAGTTGATCCTCTTAAAGCTCTTGAAGCTGCTATGGAAGGCTATAGAGTTATGCCGATTGCAAAAGCAGCATTGGAAGGCGATATTTTCTTAACAGTTACCGGCGACAAACACGTAGTAGATGTTCAACATCTTCTAACAATGAAAGATGGTGCTTTTGTTGCAAATGCCGGCCACTTTGATTGGGAAGTAAATGTTACAGGTCTGAAAGAACATACGACAGAAATTAAACAAATCAGACCTAATTTAGAAGAATATGTTCTTGAAAACGGCAAATCAATATATGTTTTTGCTGAAGGCAGACTTGTTAACCTTGTTGCAGCAGAAGGACATCCGGCATCTGTTATGGATATGAGCTTTGCAAACCAAGCTTTGGGTATAGAATTTTTGGTTAAAAATTACGGCAAACTTGAAAACAAACTCTACACACTTCCTCAAGAAGTTGATGTAAAAATTGCCGAGCTTAAACTAAAATCAATGGGAATAGAAATTGATACATTAACTAAAGAACAAGAAGAATACCTAAACAGTTGGAAGTTTTAATAAATAAATTAAAAAAGAGATGCCGTCAAAATTAATTTGGCGGTATTTCTTTTACCCAAAATTTTTCTTTCCTGCCATAAAAATTTAATTGTTTCCGGTCGTATTTTAATATTATTTGATAAATTTACGATTGTTTCTTTATCTGAATGAAATTTTTTATCACCGGTAACAAGATTTGAATTTCCTGCATTATTCAAATGTCTTCTAAAACCTGTCAAAGGTATATCAATTATTGCAGAGCCTCCGACAAGATGAGCAAAATTGAATAAAAATTTGTCGGGACAGATTTTCCATTTATCAATATTTTTATAATCTTTAATAAGTTCTATAGATGCCTTTCTAAACATTGCAGAACTCGTAGGCGACCAATACCAGCCGCCAAATCGTTTGTGTTTTAAAACAGTATAAGGAACTTCTACATCAATCTCACCGCAATTTTTAATTTGTACTAACTTGCTTTTGGGTGAAGATATTGAATTAAGTGTATGCAATTCATCATTTTCACCTATTTCTGCAATACGACATGATGTAAATGCAACAGAAGTTTCCATATGAACTCTTACATGACATTGCGCAAATTCCGGCAAAATTATATCGTCACTATCAATAAATGATACAAACTGTCCCTGAGCAGATTTTAATCCTTCAATCATAGAACCCAATTGTCCTATATTTTTTTTATTTTTAATTATAGTTATTTTTAAATCTTGATTGTCTGCTATAAATTGTTCGACTACTTTGCAGGAATTATCTGATGAAGCATCATCCACAACAATTATTTCAAAATTTTTATATATTTGAGATTTTATGCTTTCAAGCGTTCTCAAAATATATTTTTCATAATTATACGACGTTACAATAAAAGTAACCATAGGGAGCCTAAGCATTTTCAGAATCCCTTTCTGCAAGCAATCTGTCCATTTTTCTGTTATGTGCTATTGAAGAAACTAAAGCAGCTACAATAAATGCCAAACCGATACCGCCTGTAACAACCTCCGGCAACTCTTTTACTGTTGACATAAGCATTAAAATTGCCAAAGCACCAATAGCCCAGTGTGCTCCATGTTCAAGATACAAAAACTGTTTCAATGTCTTCTTTTCAACAAGCATAATTGTTAAAGATCTTACAAACATAGCACCAATCGCCAAACCTATTGAAATAATTATAATATCCTTACTTATTGCAAATGCCCCTAAAACTCCATCCAGTGAAAAAGACGCATCAATCAATTCCAAATAAATAAAACTTACCAATCCTGTGCATCCTGCTGCCTGTACGGAACATTTTTCCATTCTCATATGTTCATGCTTTTCAAGATAATGGGTAAATCCGTCGATTGCAAGATACGTAATAATTCCCGCAATACCCGCAATCATAACAGCCACTTTTTGTTCTTGAGGAATAACATACTGCGTAGCCAAAAGCGCCAAAAGAGAAATCAGTATTTCAATACCCTTCATATGGTCAAGATGAGAAAGCCAATTTTCGATAGGTCTAATCCAATGAACTTCTTTTTGATTATCAAAGAAATAATTAAGAAACAACATAATCAAAAACATTCCGCCAAAAGTAACAATTGGATCATGAGTTTCGTGGAGATAATAAGCGTACTTGTCAGCATCAGTAACCGCGATTTTTGCAACTTCAATCATTTTTAATTTGGCAAAAATAGAAACTACAAGTATCGGGAACAAAAACCTCATTCCAAAAACTGCAATAATAATTCCCCAAGTCAAAAATCTGTGTCGCCACTGATGACTCATTTTTTCTAATTTCATTGCATTGACAACAGCGTTGTCAAAGGACAAACTAATTTCCAAAACGCCTAATACAAGTGCAACAAAAACACAAGCAAATCCGCTGCCGGGATGTACATGTTCACCCCAAAAGAATGCACCCGTCAATCCCAAAAATGTAACAATATATGATTCCAAAAAATATTCAAGCATAATAGTATCTCCTAAACACAATTATACTCGAAATATTATATTCTATCAATAATTATCTTATATAGATTTTTCACAAAATATTTCAACATGCAATTTGAAAAAATTCTTGTTCTTGTTATACTTGAATTATGAAAGATATGTTAGACCAAATACTTCAAATAGAGAAGAAATATAACGAACTTGGAGTTACGTTATCTGATCCTGCCGTTATTCAGGATTACAACAAGTTTAAAGATTTATCCAAACAACGTAAATCAATGGAAGAAACAGTAAATCTTTATTACGAATGGAAAAAAGCTGTTGACGCCATTGAAGATGCAAAAGAAATGATTCATCAAGAATCTGATGAAGAAATGAAAGCTTTTTTGAAAGCGGAAATGGCTGAAAATGAAGCCAAACTGCCAGAATATGAAGAAAGAATGAAAGTTCTTTTACTTCCGCGCGACCCAATGGATGATAAAGATATTATGCTTGAAATAAGAGGCGGCGCAGGCGGTGATGAAGCAAACATTTTTGCCGGCGATTTGGCAAGAATGTATATGCGTTATGCTGACAAACAAGGTTGGCAAACACAAGTTTTAAGCAAAACCGAGTGCGAAGCAGGAGGCGTTTCTGAAATAATTATTTCAATGAAAGGCGACAGCATCTATTCAAAATTGAAATATGAATCAGGTGTTCACAGAGTTCAAAGGGTTCCAGCAACAGAATCACAAGGCAGAGTCCACACATCAACTGCAACAGTTGCCGTTATGCCCGAAGTTGACGACGTTGAAGTGAACTTGAACATGAATGATGTTGAAATAACAACAGCTCGTTCAGGCGGCGCGGGCGGTCAAAACGTTAACAAAGTTGAAACTGCAGCCAGAGTTTTTCACAAACCGACAGGAATAATGATTTTCTGTACAGAAGAACGCTCTCAACTTCAAAATAAAGAAAGAGCTTTGCAAATCTTAAAAGCAAAACTTTACGATATGGAAGTTCAAAAACAAATGCAGGAAATCACAGACCTTCGTCGTTCGCAAGTCGGCACAGGCGACAGATCTGAACGCATCAGAACATACAACTTTCCTCAAGGTCGTTTGACAGACCACAGAATAAATCATAACTTAAACGTAAATACCGTTATTGACGGTGATTTGGATGAGTTAATAAAATTACTTACCGAACACGACCAAAAACTGAAATTAGAAAAACTTGCAGAGGTGAACGGTTAGTGACAGAAAGAAAATGTGTAGGATGCGGAGCTATAAAAAACAGAGAAGAGTTAATAAAACTTACACGTGAAAATAACAGCAGAGAGGTTGTTATAAACCAAAGTAATAAAATATTTGGCAGATCCGCATATCTTTGCTATAATAAATCTTGTATAGAGTCTGCTTTTAAAAAAAATAAAATTTCTAAAATTTTAAAAGCACCTGTACCCGAGGATTTGAAAGGAAAATTAATAAATGAGTTTTGATACAATAAGGATAAATGAATTAGCAAAAGAACTTGGAATGACAAGCAAAGAAGTTCTTGAAAAGTTTGCTCAAATATCTGTTACAGGCAAAACTCATTCAAGCACAGTTACTATCGATCAAGTAAAGAGATTGAAAGATTTTATTGAATCAGGCGGTGTGAAAGAAGTAAAAAAACCTAAAGCCTTTGTTGTAAAAAAATCCAAGACTCCTAATGCAGCACCTGTTGTTGAAGAAATAAAAAAAGAAGAAACTCCGGAAAAGAAACCTGAAACCAAAAAGGTTTCTGCTCCTAAAGTGGAAATAGTTAAACCAAAAAGCACAGTAAACAGACTTGAAATAGTAAGAAAAGCCCCTCAAAGACCTGAAGGAGCAGTTGAAAGAAAATTTCCGCCAAACAGACCACCACGCGCAGAAAAACCTGAACGTCCTCAAAGAGGAGAAAAACCGGCAGCTAAAAAACCGTTCGAAAAACCGTCAGGCGAAAGAAAACCTATTCAAAGAACAATAATTTCTCAAGATATATACGAAAATAAAGGTCAAGGCAGACGCCGCACCGACAACAAAAAGAAAACAAAAGATTTTAATTCTAAAAAAGAAGAACAAGAAAGAATTTCTTTAGAAAAAGCTGCTGCTCAAAAGCATAAAAAACGTTCACACAAAGAAGAAGAAGCAGAAAAAGTAACTCAAATCGTTGTTAACAGAGCTATGACGATTAGTGAACTTTCAGAAAAAATTCAAAAAACACCTGCAGAAATTATTAAATTCTTAATGTTCCAAGGTGTCATGGCTACAGTAAATCAGCTTATTGATATCGACGTTATCAAAAAGATATGCGCGGAATATGAGCTTGAAGTTCTTGATGAAGACTTGGAAGCTTATATGGAAGAAGAACTTGAAAAAGAAGAAAAAGTAAAAAAATTAACAGAAGTTGATAAAAAATTACTAAAAAAACGTGCTCCTGTTGTAAGCATCATGGGTCACGTAGACCACGGTAAAACTACACTTTTGGATAGCATTCGAGCATCAAAACACAAAATTGTCGCAACCGAAGTCGGAGGTATAACTCAGTCTATCGGTGCTTATACTGTTTATTTGGATAATAAACAAGAAAAGAAAATTGTGTTTGTCGATACTCCGGGCCACGAAGCATTTACAGAAATGAGAGCTCGTGGTGCAAAAGCTACTGATATTGCAATTTTGGTTGTTGCGGCAGATGACGGTATAATGCCTCAAACAATAGAAGCTATCAACCACGCAAAAGCTGCAGAAGTTCCAATTATAGTTGCAGTTAACAAAATAGATAAACCCGATGCAAATCCGGATAGAATTTTGCAGCAGTTGACAGAACACGGACTTGTCCCTGAAGAATGGGGCGGTGATACAATTACGGTAAAAGTTTCAGCCCTTCAAGGTTCAGGTATTGATGAGCTTTTGGAATATATTCTTTTGGTTGCAGACGTTCAGGATTTGAAAGCTAACCCTAAAGCTGAAGCATCAGGCGTTGTTATTGAAGCAAACTTAGACAAAGGTAAAGGACCTGTTGCAACACTTTTGGTACAAAACGGCACATTGCGTGTCGGCAACTGTCTTGTAGTCGGAACAGCTTGCGGCCGCGTAAGAGCGCTGCTATCAGATTCAGGCGAAAGAATTCAAAAGGCTGAACCGTCTACTCCTGTTGAAATTTTAGGTTTGACAGAAGTACCTCAAGCAGGTGATTATTTCGAAGTTGTTAAAAATGAAAAAGAAATGAAACAAATAGTTACCGAAAGAAAACAAAAAGAACGTGACAAACGTCTGGATGCAATGCTTCCTGCACACGTAAGACGTGAAGCTGTAGCCGGCGAAGATGATATTCCTCAATTGAATTTAATTATCAAAGCAAATACAAACGGTGCTGCGGAAGCTGTTTCTCAAGCTATTGCACAACTTGAATCTACAGAAATTAAAACAAAAATTATTCACGTTGGTGTTGGAGATATTTCAGAAGCCGATGTTATGCTTGCATCTGCATCAGGAGCATTGATTCTTGGATTTACGGTAAAAGAAGATTCAAACGCTCTTGCTGCTGCTGAAAAAGAAGGTGTAACAATTAAAAAATATGATATTATTTACCAAATTCTTGAAGATATTGAACAAACAATGCTGTCACTTCTTGAACCTGAAGTTAAACAAGTTGAACTCGGTAAAGCGGAAGTTCGCCAAGTATTTACAATCGGTAAAACTACAAAAATTGCCGGCTGCTATGTAACAGAAGGAAAAATTGTAAGAAGTAAAGATGCAGTTCTTTATCGTAACGGCGAAGAAATCTTCCGAGGTGCAATTGATCAGTTAAAACGATTTAAAGATGACGTAAAAGAAGTTGCTCAAGGCTTTGAATGCGGTATCTCTTTTGCTAAATGGAATGATATTGAAATCGGTGATATTATCGAAGTTTCAACGACTGAAGAAGTTGAAAGAAAAAGTTTATAAGTTTACATTCCTCAAAAAATACTCGAAAAGCATTTTTGTTTGTAGTAGGGTTAGACTACATGTTAATATAAATAGCAAAGGAGAAATAAATGCAAGTTATATTGAAAAAAGACGTACAAAACCTCGGTGAAGCAGGCGATATAGTTAATGTAAAAGACGGTTATGCAAGAAACTTCCTTATCCCGCAATCTGTAGCAGAATTAGCTACAAAAGGAGCTTTGGAAAACAGAGAAAAAAATCTTGCAAGAATTAAAGCTAAACAAGAAAAATTACACGCAGAAGCTTTAGAAAAAGCTAAGAAGATTGAAGAATTCGGTAAACTTGAACTTTCTGCTAAAGCCGGTGAATCTGGTAAATTGTTCGGTACTATAACAACCAAGAAATTAACTGAAGAACTAAAAGCAAAATCAGGTATTGAAGTTGATCGTAAAAATGTTTCACTCAACGCGCCAATTAACAAAGTTGGTGAATACACAATGCTAATTAAATTAACATCAAAAGTT
>CACYCU010000186.1 GCA_902772945.1 uncultured bacterium
GACAAAGGTGAAGATGTTGAAAAGAAATTTGAAAAAGGTCAAGAATACGAATTTCTTATTATAAAAGAAGAAGATGAAGATGGAAAATTCCTTCTTTCTCGTAAAAGAGTTGATTTTGCTTATGCTTGGAAAGAACTTGAAAAAGCTAAAGAAGCTGATGAAACAATTCTCGGAACTATTGCAGGAATTGTAAAAGGCGGTGTTCTTGTCGAAATTTCAGGTGTTAGAGGATTTGTTCCGTCATCTCAATTAAGGGCAAAAGAAACAGATTTGGAAGTCGGTGGTAAATTAGAACTCAAAATATTAACACTTGATGCTCAACAAAATAATTTTATTCTTTCTAACAAAAAAGTATATGATGATACGGTTGTAGAAGCAAGAAAAAATGTGTTCTCTCAAATTGAACCGGGACAAATTGTTAAAGGTGATGTTGTCAGAATTACTGATTTTGGTGCATTTATTGATTTAGGCGGAATTGATGGACTCTTGCCATTATCTCAGTTATCTTGGCGTTGGATAGATCATCCTACAGATATTTTGCATGTAGGTGACAAGATTGATGTTGAGGTAATTGCTGTTGATCATGACAAACAAAGAGTTTCTTTAAGTTTGAAGAATCTGGAGCCTGATCCATGGTTAGAAGCTGAAAAAAATATAAAAGAGGGTGACAAAGTTGAAGGTACAATTACAAGAATTAAACACTTTGGCGCTTTTGTTGAAGTATTTCCGGGTGTAGAAGCTTTATTACCGCATTCAGAAGTCGTTGAACTTCAGAATAAAAAAGAGAATATTCTCCAGGTCGGTGATAAAATTGATACCTTTATTTTAAAATTTAATCCGGCTGATAAACGAATTGCTTTAACCACAAACGAAGAAAAGTTAAATTCACCGGAAGAAGAATAATAATAAGAGCGGATATTATCCGCTCTTGTCGTATTGGATAATTAAAAGCAAATAAAATTGTATTTTTTTCGGATTTTTGTGATTAATAAATTCTTCATAATGAATTTATGAATTTGTTAAGTTATACAAAAAAGATATCTGAAAAAATAAAATTTTATGATTCTTTAACAAAGAATCCCTATTTTGGTCTTGCAAATCCATTTGCAAAACCAATGAATCTTACAATAGTTTGGATTGAAGATGATAAAAAATTATAAATTTGCTCCGCAGCATTTTTTAAATTTTTTGCCGCTGCCGCAAGGACAAGGATCATTTCTGCCGATTTTGCTTAAATCAACTCCTTCAAGTTGAGGTTTTTCCAAATCTTCTTCAATTATACCCAAAGTTCTTGAGAAAGCTTTTGATTTATACAAAACTGTTGTCGATGAAAATATTTTATTTTCCAAGTATCTTGATTTATATGTTTCTAAAATTTCATCAAGAGTGTATTTTGTTCCCAACAATTTGTTAACTACATCCATAAAGTTTTCGTGGCGTTCTGCAACTCTTCTTATGATATTTGCAGAAAATTTATCATTGCCAAAGAAAAATTCAATACAGGCTTTGGCATTTTCGACTTTATCTGGGTTTTCTATTGCTTTGTTGAAAGTTTCAAAAAACGGAACAGCATATAAACCGAGTTCTTTGTCGTAGATAATACCGACATCATATATTTCTTTATGAGAAGAAAAACCGCCAAGGGAGTTTTCTAAGAAATTTTCATAAGAATTATTGAACTCTGAAACATTAAAAAATTTATATGTGCTTAATGTTTGTATTTTTTCAGAGCAATCAACTTTTTCTCCGCCTTCTGCAAAATCATTGAATGCGCCGATTACATCATCTGCAAATTTGTTTGTCGTGATGACTTCTTCTTTACCAAAAAAGTCGATAAATTTTTTGTATATTGATTTAATATCTTTTTCTATTTCTTTTTGTTTTTCCGGATTATCTAAATAAACTAATTCAGGATTTTGTATAATCTTTGCTACGGAATATCTCAATGCATCGTCACGTCTTGATGACGGAAGAACTCCTGAAATTTCCAACAAATTATAGGTGTCTTCGTATTTGAATATTCTTGCAACAACATATTGTCCGGCTCCAATACCTCTGAATGTAGACATCTTGACCAATGAAACAACTCCATATGTTTTCTCATTGATGATATTATAAAGTTCAAAGCCATTTTGGAGAACTTTTTTTATTTCAAATATAGAAGACATTGAATTTATTAGTGCTTTTACTATCTTTTTTGTTGAAGCCGGTAACTTTTTATTATTTTCTAAATATAATGTCAAAATACTTTTGTTGTTTAGGTTTCGTTCAAAAATATAATTAAAGCAAGCTGATTGAAAATTCATATTTCCAACAGTTTTAATATATTCTTCAAAATCAGGTTTTATTGCAGCATCTGTTTGAATAAAATCTGCCAGATTTTTGATAGTGTCATTTATTTCTTTCATGTCTTCTAAAATAACCATTTTGCTCCCTCTCTGGTTTTAGGATACCTTAAAAATTTTAAAAACTCAATACTATATCTGTTTAATATTAAGGTTGTTGAACAAGTTTAGAGTTTAATTCAAATTTGCAATCGGGGCACATTTTTTTTGAAATTTTTATATCTTGGTTTCCGCTCTCAATTTCTCCAAGTTTAAGTTTGATTAGACCCCTGTTATAGTATA
>CACYCU010000187.1 GCA_902772945.1 uncultured bacterium
AGTTGCAGAAGCTTATAAAAGATATGCCTTTGAAGAAGCTGAACACGCATCTAAATTCGCGGAATTATTAGGCGAGGTCGTTACAGATTCAACAAAGAAAAATCTTGAACTTAGAGCTGATGCTGAACACGGAGCTTGTGAAGGTAAATTAGCTATTGCAAAACGTGCAAAAGAATTAGGATATGATGCAATTCACGACACTGTTCATGAAATGGCTAAAGATGAAGCTCGTCACGGAAAAGGTTTTGACGGACTTTTAAAAAGATATTTTTCTTAAAAAAAAGACCTCTTAAAAGAGGTCTTTTTTTTATATTCTGTTGTGCCAAACGCCGCCGCGTCTGTCAACAAAAGCATCGTATGCTGACCAAAATCTAAAAATACCTGTCAAACCGAGTACTGCATGAGTAGCATTTTTATCAACCGGATTATCAAGCATTAATTGACCCAAACCAGGCCAAATTAAGAAAGATACTGCAGCTGCACCTACTGATTTTCCTGAGACTTTTCCCGGATGTCCTTCTGTTCTTTCAGCCAATGCCGGTGTTTGCAAACCGATAATTGCTGTCAAAATTAATAGTGTCATAATTTTTTTCATAACTTACTCCTTTGCGCAAGCATATTGCTTGACTTCTTTTCTTTTAACCTTATTTGTTGCCGTTCTTGGCAATGGTTCTTTACTAACAATAATATTTACAGGTCTTTTATAAGCTGTCAAATGTGTTGCCAGTTGTTTTGCTTCAGCCCTGACAACTTTTTCAAGATCGGTATCAGAATATTTCTCGACAATTTCAGGTTTTGGAACAATCACTGCGGCTATTTCTTCCGTACCATCCTTCGAACCTGAGGTTCTTGTCAAACCTAAGACGCAAACTTCAGAAAATAGCGGGCTTTTTTCCAAAACTGCTTCAACTTCTTCCGGAAATACTTTTTTACCACCGGACAGAACAATCATATTTTTTATTCTGCCTGTAATATAAATATGTCCGCCATTTTTAATTTCTGCAATATCACCAGTATGGAAAAATCCTTCTTTATCAATAGCTTCAGCCGTCAACTCCGGTTGATTATGGTAACCTTTCATAACAGACGGACCTTTAACAAGAAGTTCTCCTGTTTCAGGAACAATTTTCGCTTCGTATGTTTTTAAAGGTCTTCCTACAGATGCTAAATCGCCTTGTCTGTCCACATTTATTGATATTACCGGACTTGTTTCTGTCAAGCCGTAACCTTGGTATATTTTTATACCAATTCTATCGAAAAATTCACCGACATTTAAATCTAAAGGTGCACCACCGGAAATACATCCGACAAATTTTCCGCCAAATTTTTTGTGATAATTTTTGAACATTAATCTTTTCAATCTGTATGAAGGTACAAATTTTGCTATTGCATACTTGACTTTAAATCTCCATTGAGCAAATGCATCTCTTGATTTGATTTCATTTTCTGTTGTTGTTTTTAATAATTTTAAAAATGCCGGAACAACAATCATAAATTGAATGTGTTTTTCTCTCATTATGCTTAAAATGTCATTCGGCTTTAAACTCGGGGTGTAAAAAATTGAACATCCGAATTGCATAAATGCCGAAAATCCGACAGTCATTTCAAACAAATGATTCATCGGCAAAATTGATAACAAATTAATATTTCTAAAAGGCATAATCTTATTCAGAGTGTAATCCAAATCATACATTTGAGTAAGCATATTTCCAAAAGTTGTCATAACTCCCTTTGGCTTGCCTGTTGTACCTGATGTATAAATAATCAATGCCGTATCATTAGTGCGCCGAATCCTCCACTTTGCCTGATAAACATCAGGAAGCTGATATATACTTGTACCTTCCATTCCATAATACGGCTCATCCATGATCAAAAGAGTTTTAAGCGAAGGAATTTCTTCCTGTAAAAATTTTGCCATTTCAACATGCTTTCTGGAAACAAGAATAACAGACGGCAAACAATCAGAAAGAATTGATTTTAATTCATATTTTGTAAGTTTTATATCCAAAGGAACGCTAATTGTACCTGCAATTATAGATGCAAAAACACAAGCACCGAATTCAGGCTTTGATTCAGATAAAATTGCAACTCTTTCGCCCTTTTCTATTTGCAATTCATTAATCAAATATGCACCGAGTTTTCTCGACAAATTACCAAGACCGGCATAAGTCATTTCTTTCCAACCATATTGATATTTCATACCAAGTGCAACTTTATCAGCATATTTTTCTGTTCTTTCCTGTAAAAAAGATAATATATTCTTTCTACCTAATCCCATAATAACCTCATACTATTTGTTATTACATTATATATTAAATAGTTTCAAAAGCAAATTAATTATTTTTGTATTATAATTTCGAAAAAGGAATTATTAATGAAAAAAGTATACATTGACACAATGGGATGCCAAATGAACAAATCAGACACGGAAAGAATGCTCGGAATGCTATCCCACTTTGATTATGAAGAAACAAAAACCCCTGAAGATGCAGAACTTTTAATGGTTAACACCTGTTCAATCAGACAATTGTCCGAAGACAAAGCTTTTAGTGCTGTAGGAACATGGGGAAAATGGAAAAAAGAATTTGGAAAAAATATAAAAATCGGTTTTTGCGGTTGTGTAGCTCAGCAAAAAGCTCAAGAGATATTCAAACGTGCACCATATGTTGATTTTGTACTGGGAACACATAAGATTTATGCATTGCCGGAAATTATCAAAAGAATTGAAAACGGCGAAAGAGTTTGTGAATGTACAGAAACTAATCAAACAGAAGATGACAAGGCAAAAGATTTTGAAATACAACGCGTAAAAGGCGTTGGGGCCTGGATTCCTATTACGGAAGGATGTAACAACTTCTGCACATACTGTATAGTTCCTTATACCAGAGGCAGAGAACGTTCCCGTGAACCTGAAATTATTATAAAAGAAGCAAAAGATGCCCTTGCATCAGGCTACAAAGAAATTACTCTTTTAGGACAAAATGTTGACAGTTACGGTAAAGATTTTGTTGCAAAGCCACTTTCTGATTGTTCAACAAATTTAAACGATAACAGCAAATTTGAAAATTACCGGCTTGCACAGCTTTTGAGAGATTTAAATGCGTTAGACGGAAATTTCAGAATTCGTTTTGTAACATCATACCCTACAGATATTACTGATGAACTTATTCAGACTGTTGTAGAACTTGACAAAGTTTGTGAGTATTTCCATATCCCAATGCAATCCGGAAGCACCCCTGTTTTAAAAGCAATGAACAGGCGATACACAAGAGAAGAATATGCAAAAATTGTTCAAAAAATTCGTAATATGGTACCTGATGTAACTATTACGAGCGATTTTATTGCAGGTTTCCCCGGAGAAACAGAAGAACAATTTGTTGAAACACTTACTGCAATTGATGAATTTGAACTGGATTATTCAAATGTAGCTGCATATTCTCCAAGAGAAAAAACTGTTGCCGCAAAATGGGTGGATAAATTTATTCCGGAAGATATCAAAGAAGAACGTTTTCAAAGATTAAACAAAAAAATTCAAGAAAATTGTTTAAAATCAAATAAAAAATATGTTGGCAGAGAAATGGAAGTTTTGGTCGAAAACTTTTATGAACACAAAGGTCAAATGGTTAATACCGGAAAAACGAGGAATTTTAAAACAGTTCACATTCCTTGCGAAAAAGATTTGACAGGAAAATTTGTAAATGTAAAAATTACAGAAGCAAAAACATGGTATGTAAAAGGTGAACTTATAGGATAAAATATGGATAAAAAATTATACGTAATTTCAGGTTCATCAGGTGTAGGAAAAGGCACAGTATTGAAAGGTTTTTTAGATAGAAACCCGGAATTTATGCTTTCTGTTTCCTGTACAACCAGAGCACCAAGAGATGGTGAAAGAGACGGAGTAAATTATTTCTTTTTAACAAAAGAAGAATTTCAAACCTGTATTGATAACGATAAATTTTTGGAATGGGCAGAATTTGCAGGAAACAGGTACGGCACTAAGAAAAAATATATTCATCAATGCCTGAGTGAAGGTAAAAATGTAATTTTAGAAATTGACACTAAAGGTGCACTTCAAGTAAAAACCAAGATGCCGGAAGCAGTTTTGATTTTTATAGCCCCTCCGTCTTTAGAAATTTTGGAACAACGCCTTCGAGGCAGACATACAGAAGATGAAGAAACTATCCAAAAAAGACTTCACGAGGTAAAACAAGAATTAGCAAGAGCTGAAAAATTTGATTACAAAATAATAAATGATGATATAAACAAGGCTATATCAGAATTAGAGGATATTGTAAAAAATGCTTAAAGGTAGAAATGTTTTAATAGGTATAACAGGCGGAATTGCAGCATACAAGATTTGCGAACTGATTAGAATGTTCAAAAGACAAAATGCTAATGTTCGTGTTGTATGTACTGAAAATGCATTGAATTTTGTCACAAAACTAACCTTAGAAAATTTGAGCAAAAATCCTGTTTCGATTAACGAATTTGACGTTGAAAAATTTAATCCCGAACACATTTCATACGCAGACGAAGCAGATATTATGATTATTGCACCTGCTACGGCTAATACGATTTCTAAAATAGCAAACGGAATATGCGACAATCTTTTAACATCTATAGTTTGTGCTTTTAAAAAACCCATAATCATTGCACCTGCAATGAACTGCAATATGTGGGATAATCCGATTATACAGGATAATCTAAATAAATTATCAAAATTAAACTACAAGATATTAGAGCCGGAATCAGGATATCTTGCCTGCGGTTACGAAGGCAAAGGAAGACTTTGTTCAGTTGATGTTATTTTTGAAGAAGCATCAAAAATATTGAACCAAAAACAATTTTTATCAGGCAAAAAAATAGTAATAACCTCAGGCGGCACTATAGAAGATATAGATCCTGTAAGATACATTTCCAATTATTCTTCCGGAAAAATGGGACTTGCACTTGCAGATATTGCAAATGAATATGGTGCTGACGTTACATTAATAACGACCTGTGATACAAAGAGAAATTATCAAATAATTAATGTAAAATCAGCTATAGAAATGAAAAATGCCGTAGAAAAAGAACTTGAAAATTCTGACTGTATAATTATGGCTGCGGCAGTTGCGGATTACAGAGCAAAAAACATTTCGGAACAAAAAATTAAAAAAACAGATGATGATGAAATTTCAATTACATTGGTAAAAAATCCTGATATATTAAAAGAAATTTCTAATAAAAAAACAAGCCAAATTATAGTAGGCTTTTGTGCAGAAAGTGAAAATTTAATTGAAAACGCAAAAACAAAAATTTTGCAAAAAGGCTGCGATTATTTGATAGCTAATGATATTTCACGCAAAGATATCGGTTTTTCAAGTGATTACAATGAAGTTACAATAATTGACAAACATGGTTGTATGAAAAAACTCTCTCGGGCTTCAAAATCTGATATTGCAAGGCAAATTTTTGAGACTATTTATGGATAAATACGAAATTACAAATAGAATAGAAAAATTTGCACCGCTTGAAACTCAAGAAAAGTGGGATTGTTCCGGCTGGCTTGTTGAAACATCAAAAAAAGATGTAAACAAAATAATGCTTGCTCTCACAGTAACAGACGATATAATTAAGCAAGCCAAAGAAAATAATTGTGATATGATAATCTCTCATCATCCATTATTTACAGTTCCTATATCCTACAAAAACATTGATATCTATTGCGCACACACCAATATGGATTTGGCGCAGGGCGGTACAACAGATTGTTTGATAAAAGAATTAGGTTTTGTTCCTTCATTATCAGAAGGATTTTTAAGATACGTAGATATTGAAATATCCTTAGATGATTTATTATTGAGGTTAAGAAAAATTTCTCCGAACTTGAGATTTGTAAAAAAATCAGATAGATTTAAAAGATTGGCTTTTTGTGCCGGAAGCGGAAGTGAGTTTATGAGTGAAGCTTATCTAAACGGGGCAGATGCTTTTATAACGGGAGATTTAAAATTTCACACAGCAGTAGAAAGTCCAATTACAGTAATTGATATTGGGCATTTTGAGAGTGAAATTTTTGTATTAAAAGTATTTGGCACTCTTGTTGGCAGCAATATAATATATTCAAAAGAACAAAGTCCTTTTAGATATTGACAATTGAGATTTATAATATAGAATAGAAATTGCAATGGGATGTCGCCAAGTGGTAAGGCACCTGGTTTTGGTCCAGGCATTCGGAGGTTCGAGTCCTTCCATCCCAGAATAAAAAGAGGATAGGATTTTCCTAATCCTCTTTTTATTTGGAAACA
>CACYCU010000188.1 GCA_902772945.1 uncultured bacterium
ACAAATATTAAATCTAAGATATTTGAGTCAACAGGATTTGTGCATGGCTCATATATATTAAGTTCAGATTTAATAAGATTTTTATCATATGGACAGATTAGAATATCTTCATTATTAACTTTAGGCAGATAAAAATTTTTGTTATCCTTTAGTAAATCTAAAAGGTTAATTTCATATTTAAGCGGATAAAAAATCATTATATTTTTAGATTCTTTATAAAATTTATTTTTTCTTATAATTTTACAAATTTCTTTGCTAATCTTTTCAATATCAAGATTTTTTCTAATTTCTTTAGCTTTTGCACGCAAGGTTAATTTACTATCCATAAGATTTAATATATAATAAATACAAATGGCAGACAATAAATTAATAAATCCCAATTGGGCAAAGCATGGTTATATACAAGTCTATACCGGAGACGGTAAGGGTAAGACTACTGCATCTTTGGGGCTTGCAATGAGAGCACTTGGCAGATCTTGGAAAGTTCTTATTATTATGTTTACAAAAGGCGGGGATGATTATGGTGAATTAAATTCATTCAGAAATTTGTCTGTTGAAATTTCAAAAAATTTGACCATAGTGCAAGCCGGACTTGATAGAATTGTATACAGTAGTAATAAAACAGATGATGATGAAAAAGAGATAAAAAAAGGTTGGGAACTTGCAAAAAAGGCAATTAAAAATGATGAATATAATTTGATAATATTAGATGAAGCGAATATTGCTATCGATTTGGGATTTATCAAATTAGATGATATGTTGAATGTATTAAAAAATAAACCGGAAGATATGGAAATTGTTTTAACAGGTAGAAATGCACATCCAAAAATTATAGAAATTGCACATCTGGTTTCTGAGATAAAACCTGTAAAACATTATTGGGATACCGGTGTTGTAGCACGCAAAGGTATAGAATATTAAGCACTTCTGCGCATCAAGTCAGAAAGCTTTACGTCTTTTTGTAATTTTGTAACTTTTTGAACAGGTTCTTTAACTACTTCTTCTGCTTTAAATTGAGAGAGTCCGACTTTTACTTTTGAGTCACTATCAGATATCATAAATATATCTTTAAAAAATGATATTAGTTCTTTCATATTTTTCTCCTGAATTCATTATAATCTATTATGTTTAATTGATATCATACATTAAAACTATTTTTAAATCAAAAAACATTGTCATTTATGTTATATTGATAATACAGAAGAAAAAAGGTATAAGATTTGAATAGTGATGATTTGGAAATTTTGAATAAAAGATATAAAGAAGATTTTGAAAAAGCTTTGAAAATCTATGAAAATGAATATTCTCACAATGAACTTATCGAATTTTTAAAAAGCGGCTCTGTTGTTGAAAAGCAAATTGCAGCTTTAAAAATAAATAATTTAAAAACAAAAGAAGAAGTAGCTGTTTTTTTGTCAAATTTGACCGGTTGTGACGGAAAAATAAGAGAAGCTGTTTCTTTTAGGTTAAAAGATTTTATATCTGATAATCCTGAATGGTATATTGAATATTATGAAAAATTTTTAGATGCTATTGTCGATATTAACGGAAATATATGCAGAAATACTATTGCCGCTATAAAATTTCTAAAAAATGAAGAGATATTTTGTTCAAATTTTGTAAAAATATTAATCGAAAAAACATTAATTATAGCTGAAGAAGCAAAAGATTTTGATATACAAGATGGCAGATACAAAATAAACAAGCAAATGTTTAAGCTATACTGGTATCTTGAAACGATAAGCGAATTTGCGGACAAAATACCCGATTGTAGTCTTGAAAAAATTTTGAATTTGACAAAAAATATAACAGATTATACTATAAGAGAGAAAACAGCAAAAATTTTATCTAAAATTGATAAATTTGAACATTTAAAATTAGAACTAAAATGCGACGAAAACTATTATGTGAGGCGGTTTTGAAGATAAGTATATTAACTTTTGTTAAGAAATTTATACAAAGTATATACTAAATACGCAATTTTTAATTACAATTTTCCTTTATATAAATACAAGGGGAATCACAAAGGGAAAAAATAAAGGAGTCGCAAATGGCCAGAGTACTAATTTCAATGCCGGAAAGATTTTTAGATGAAATTGACAAGGTTGCAGGAAATGAAAATCGTACACGTTCTGAATTGATTAGAGAAGCATTAAGGACGTATATGTACAGAAACCAAGTTAGAAACACTCAAAGATCAGCAAGAAACGCAGAAATTTTAGAAGCATTATTAAGTTAATAGGGGAAAATAAAATGGAAAATACTGAATACGTAATGTCATCAATAGAAGAATATTTCGAAATATTGGACAGAGAAAACAAAAAACGCTCAGAACTTGTAGCAAAATCTCTTGTTAAATATTTGCAAAAATCAAAAGAAGCTAACAAGTTTGAAGCTTTAAAACTAGCAAAATAGAATTGGGGAATTGGTAAAAATTTTATAGGGGATTGATAAAGGTCTGCATATGCAGACCTTTAGTGTGTTTAATGAAATAGTATTCTCCAACCTCTGCGCTGTTTTTCTGCAGCTTGTTGAGTTTGAGGCTGTATACCTTTAGAAAATACGCTAGTAGATAAGGTGTTAATATATTTGTTATTCAAATGAGCATAATCAAAAAGGATAACTCCTTTCGCATTTAATTTTCTTGCTTCATGAATTTGTCTTATCAAATCTTCGTCAGAACCTCCCATAAAAGTTACGAACAGTCCTGCATAAAAATCTGTGTTATATGATTTGGAATTAATGACGTCTGTCATCATTTTGTTTGCGGTTTTTGAATCACAAGTTAAGAATAGAGGTGTAATTCCATTTATGTAACCTCTCGTAGACCAAGTTTTCCAATCTTGATGTTTCGTTTTTAGAGCGGCCTGTCTATCAGGAAAAATAACGGCACTAATATATGTATTTGTTTTTCTGCCTATTTGTCCAAATTTTTTTACCATATTTGTAACTTGCTCTCTGCGGTAATTGTTCCAGTCTTGCATAATGGGATCGGAGCCGGAAATTTCTGCAGGATCAACTCCATATATCATAAAGAAATCGTTTCTTGCAAATTCTGTATAACCCCAATTGTCATTGTTGCTAACACTGTTTGGATATCTGATGTAGTCAATATTTATACCGTCAGGCTTGTATGTAGATATAATTTCTTCTACAAGTTTTGCTAAAAATTCTTGAACATAAGGATTTGCCGGATCAAGGAAATATCCGCTATGTTCAGAAGCTGAACGTGAAGGGGAAGAAGAATCTTTGTCTCTTTTTGTTTTGTTTCCCCATTCCGGATTTACTGCCAAAATGCTTCTTGGATTGGAATTGTCTGTTCCGACATAAAAAGTTTCAAACCATGTATGAATTTTTATACCTCTTTTATGAGCTTCTCTAATCCAAATTGCAAGCGGATCTATGCCGTCAAAAGTTTCGTACTGAACAGTGAAACCATAATCTTCCATTGTTTTGCTCGGAAATATTGTTTTGCCGTGGAAATATGTTTCCAAAAATACATTATCAATTCCGGCTTGTTGAATTCTGTTGAGTGTGTTAATAATTTCTTTTTCGGAAGTTTCTGTAGGCCGAACCCAAATGCCCTTTAGTTCCGCCTTTTTGTAAGGTAGAACGCTTTTTAATGCATCGTTTGCGGCATCAATTGCTGCTTGAGAATATTTTTGAACTTCAGCCGGATGCTTTTTAGCTTTTTTAAGATAATCTTTTGCATCATCTATATAGCTTTGAGGTATCTTCCAGTTGTATTCATACCCGCTGTTTTTATAATATTGAAGCAGGTGCTCAGCTTCCGAAATTTTCTTTTCAGATTCAAATATATAACTTTCCGAAGTTGTATATGTATGTATAAAATTTGTTTCTTTATCTATATATATTTTTGTACCTACAGAAAGCGCTGAGTTTATCCAATTTTTAGCTCTTCCATGACCGCTTATAACAACACCGTCTTTCGGTATATATGAATCAGCTCCGGTGATTTCTTCAACAGTGTTTCCTACAACTACCGCTTCAGCTCCAAATTCGTTTGTATTTGTTCTTGTTCCGTAGTCTGATGTATATATTATAAGCTGGTTAGCTCCTCGTCCGCCCGGAAAGCCTGCTCCTGACTTGTTATTCCAAGCTGTTGGATTGATTGCGTTAACCCATGCTTTTGTTGAGCCAAATAAAACTTCATCCGAAGCTTTTTTATATGGCTTAAATACTTCTAATTCAGGTACTTCTTCAATTTCATCAATGTTGTTTTTTTGTGTTTCAATTACAGAATTATCCGGAACGACAACTTGTTCAATAGGTTTTGTTTGAACTTTTCTTTTTAGCAATAATGCAGTTGTAAGCTCATCAGAGTATGCAAAACTTGATGAAAACAATATTAAAGCCAGTGCTAATATGAATTTTTTCATTATCTCTCCCTAATCAAAAAGGCTTTATAAAAAGCCTCTTTTAATTATAATTCATCAAAACGAGGTGTCGGTTTGATTTGGTAATCGTTTTCAAATGTATGATCATCAAGTCCCGGATCAAGATACATAAAAACTCTTCTGATGAAATTTACTGCAGGCTTTTGATAATATTCCCGTTCAATCGGCTCTGCAAGTTCTTCTCCGTTTGCTTGGGCAATAGACTTTCTAATAGCATTAACATGAGCCGTTGAGTGTCCGTGATTAATCAAATATTCTCTGCTTGTAGCATCATTTACTGTCAATTCGGCAAAAGACGGCATCGCTAAAAATATTATTAAGCTTAATA
>CACYCU010000189.1 GCA_902772945.1 uncultured bacterium
AAAAAATAAAGCCCATCAGGGCTTTATTTTTTATGGTTTTTTGGATTTAAAAAGATTTTTAAATTTATTCCATTGTTTGCCTGAAAAATCTTTAACTTTGTCCCATTTTTTGGATGCATAATCCTTTATATTTGACCATTTGAATTTGTTTGATAATTTTTTACCTTTAAATTTTTTACCTTTGAATAAATCTTTTACCCAATTATATGCACTCTTTGCTTTAAACGCAGCAAAGATAATACCTCCGAGTGCAATTGCTCCAAAAGCCCATTTTTTCCAAGAAGGATTTTTGACAATTTCGTTTTCATTTTTTTCTTCTTGTTTCGGTAATTTTGTTTTTTCTTGTTTAAATTCGTCAACTTCAGGCTGTTTCAAAGCCGGAGCAGGCGGAACTTGACCAACATATGGTGATGGCGGCATTGCAGGTCTTCCGACATAACGAGGTGCTTGCCCTGTTACAAATGCTGCACCGTCAAAGTCAAGAACATTGTTTTGTGCCAGTAAATCCAGATTATAAGCCCAATTTGCAGACATAACATTACCTTTCAACCTTTTTACACATGTATATAAAGTATTTTTTATAAAAAGAATTGCTTTTTATGTTAATATTTGTTAAATTTTGTAATATGAACAAATATTTAATAACATTGTGGATTTTATGTATTTTAGGGTTGATAGTTTTTGTCGGTCATTATTCCGGAATTTTGATAGATTTTGGACGAGAGGTTTATTATCCTGAGCAAATTTTGGCAGGAAAAGTTTTATACAAGGATTTGTTTAATATATACGGTCCGTTTGCTTATCAGATAAATGCAATTTTATATAAAATTTTTGGTATAAAATTATCAACTCTGTACGGAGCAGGATTTGTCGGTTCATTATTTATTGTCAACGGAATTTTTTTGATTGCAAAAAGATTTCTTTCGGATTTTTTAAGTTTTTGTATAAGTTTTTTGACAATTTTTATAGGGATTACGACAACAAGTATATTTAACTTTCATTTCCCCTATTCTTGGGCTGTTTTGTATGGTTTGGTTGCATTTATATATTCATTGTTATTTTTGTTGAAATTTGAAGAAAATAAAGATTCAAAATATCTGTGCATAAGTACTTTTCTTGCGGGTATTTGCGTAACTTGTAAATACGATTTCTTGCTTTATTCCATTGTTGTAATTTATTTTGCGATAAAGAATAAAAACTATAAAGCTTTGGCAGCATTTTTTACAATTCCGATAATTTCTTATGGCGCATTATTTTTACAAGGAATGAAGATTTCTGATCTTTTGAATACGATTAATATAATAAATACAATGGCACACACAAAAACTCTTACATATTTTTATCAAAACAGCGGTGTTTATTTTCATTTTTCAGCGTTGCCTTTTAATTTAGTGCTCTTTTTATTGTTTGCTTTGCCGTTTAGTTTGTTTTTGTTTTGCATAAATGCATATACAAAATCAAAAGTATATTCAATTATAGGAGTATTCTCAGCTTTATTTATACTTTTTATAATAAATGTTTTTTGTGAAATAACAATCGGCGGGAAATTTGTATTTTGCTTTTTGCCAATATTTTTAGCTGTTTTTGCAATTGTTTCTTATAAAAAAATTGATGCAAAACTTTTGATTTTAGTTATTTCAGTGTTAGCTGTCAGTGTAAAGATTTTTTGGCTGGCTTTAGTAGGAAGTTACGGAACGTATTATATTCCTTTATTGCTCATAGCTTCAATTGCCTTGTTATTTAGGTTTATTCCGCAAAAGTTTGAAAAAGCAGTTGGAATTTATTTTCTCGTTTTGTGTTTTTTGTATTTTTACCCTGGCGGAGTGTTCAAATCCGAAAAAATTAAAACTTCAAAAGGTACTATTTCTACATACAGATATACTGCAAAAGGTTCTAACGAGTTGATTGAATATATCAATCAAAATACAAAACCCGATGATAAAGTAGTTATTTTTCCTGAGGGAATGATGATAAACTTTTTGACAAACAGGAAGTCTGACGATTTTTATAATTCGCTTTTGCCTTTGTATATTGAAACTTTTGGAGAAGATAAAATTGTTGAACATTTTAAATCTGACAAACCTGATTATATAATATTTAACAATTTAGATATGAAAGATTATTATTACCGCTATATTTGTCAGGATTATGCACTTGGTTTTTGTGAGTTTGTAAAAGAGAATTATAAACCGGAAACCGTTATGGGTAACAATTTCCGGTATACAATTTTCAAAAAATTATAATTAACTTTCAATCAACAGACTGGCACCGATTACACCTGCTGTGTTTCCAAGTTGTGCGGGAACAACTTCTACAGTAGAACCTGCGATTTTCATAGCTCTTCTTTTAATAGCATCAACAAGCGGATTTATAATATATTCTCCTGCATCTGCGACGCCTCCTCCTACTATGATTCTTTCAGGATTAAGAAGATTTACAACACCTGCCATGCCTATTCCTATGTATTCACCAATTATTGCAAAAATCCTTTGAGCAACCGGATCTCCAGCTTTAGCTGCTTCGCATACAATATATGGTGTGATAGGATTTCCGTTAGCCATTTCTCTGTATTTTGTTGATTTTCCGCCTTTTATGTAATCTTCTGCCATTGCAACGATTGCAGGACCTGAGGCAAAAGCTTCCAAGCATCCGGTATCTCCGCATCCGCAAATCGGGCCGTCATGATATTGAAGTTTTATGTGACCGATTTCACCTGCAGCGTTTGATGCACCACGGACGAGTTTGCCGTTTACAATCAAGCCGGATCCGATGCCTGTTCCGATAGTTATGCAGATAAGATTTTCACAACCCTTTCCTGCTCCGTAGTTCAATTCTCCGAGTGCTGCACATCTTACATCATTGTCAACACGAGTCGGAATATGAAATTCTTCTTCAAATATTTTTGCGATAGGAACTTCAACCCAACCCGGAATATTTGGGGCGTTTCTTACAATTCCTTCTTTGTAATCAACTTGACCGGGGAAACCAAATCCTATACCTTCAATATCTTCAGCAATATGTTTTGTTTCTTTTAACAGGTCATAAATTGCCTGTTTTATATTACTTACCGTAAATTCATAACCTAATTCAGCTCTTGTTGGTATAGAGTTTGAATAAATAATTTTTCCGTTCTCGTTAACAAGTGCGATTTTAACATTAGTACCGCCTACATCAATCCCAATTCTATTCATATTTTTTCTCCTATTGTGAAATTATTATATTACAAAAATTTTATAAATGTTTAATAATCGAACTAAAAATATTGTGTAACAATATCTTAATAAAATTTTACAATATGCCGAAATCAGCATATAATCGCTCATAGCATAGCCTAGCATAGCATCCCGCTATATCAATACTTTTTCAAAAAAATTTTTTATAA
>CACYCU010000190.1 GCA_902772945.1 uncultured bacterium
TGATGTTGTAGGAATGCACACCATCGTAGCTTTTTGACCCAAATCAGGAATTTGACAAATTCTTTTTCTGATATCCATAAATCTCATAGAAATATCAGCAAAATTTGTATCAGGCTGTTCATATAATAACCACATAATTTTTGCAGCATCCATAGGAGAACCGCCACCTAACGCAATAATCAAATCAGGTTCATAAGGTCTTATGATATCCATTGCCTGATTAATAGTTGCAATTGTAGGATCAGGTTTAACATCAAAGAACACCTGGTGATCAATACCAACTTCATCAAGAGTTTTTGTTATGGTATCAACTGCACCTGAGTTGAATAAGAATCTGTCAGTAACAATAAATGCACGTTTTTTACCTTGAAGTTCTTTCAATGCTAAATCAATAGCACCACGTTTAAAGTATACTTTCGGAGGAATCTTAAACCATAACATATTTTCTCTCCTTTCAGCTACGGTTTTGTAATTTAATAAATGTTCTACACCAATATTTCCTGAAACAGCGTTTCCGCCCCAAGAACCGCAACCGAGCGATAATGACGGTTCAAGTTTAAAGTTATACAAATCACCGATACCGCCTTGAGATGACGGTTGATTAATCAATATACGACAAGAAGGCATCTTTTCTGCATATGCATTTATTCTTTCAGATTTTCTTTCGTCTGTATAAAGAACTGATGTATGACCTGCACCACCTTTCAATACAAGTTCATATGCCATTTCAGCAGCCGCCTCAAATGATTTTGCCTTGTACATTGTCAAAATCGGAGACAATTTTTCTCTGGAGAACGGATCTTCCCAGTCTAATTTTGCTCTTTCACAAAGCAAAATTTTTGAATCTTCAGGGATCTTAAATCCAGCAAGTTCTGCAATTTTATGAGCCGGTTGACCAACAATTGCAGGATGCGCAGTACCTCTTTGAGGATCAATGAATGGAAGTGAAATCATTTTCTTTTCATCTTCTTTACTTACAAGATAAGCGCCTCTGTATATGAATTCTTTTTTAACTTCTTCATAAACATCTTCAACAACAATAACAGATTGTTCAGATGCACAAATCATACCGTTGTCGAATGTTTTTGACATCAAAACTGATGATACAGCCATTTTTATATCAGCAGTTTCATCAATAACAGCTGCAGTGTTACCCGGGCCAACACCTAATGCAGGTTTACCTGAAGAATAAGCAGCTTTAACCATTCCAGGACCGCCTGTTGCCAAAATACAGTTTACATTTTCGTGATGTAAAAGTGCATCAGAAAGTTCCATTGAAGGTGTATCAATCCAACCGATAATATCTTTCGGCGCACCGGCAGCAACTGCCGCATCTAATACAACCTTTGCAGCTGCAATTGTTGATTTAGTTGCACGCGGATGCGGTGAAAATACTATTGCATTTCTTGTTTTTAAAGCAATTAATGATTTGAATATTGCTGTAGATGTCGGGTTAGTTGTAGGAATGATACCTGCAATTATTCCAAGAGGTTCAGCAACAATTTTTGTACCGTTAATTCTGTCTTCTTTAATAATTCCGCAAGTCTTTGCGTTTTTATGTTTGTTATAAATATATTCGGAAGCAAAGTGGTTTTTAATAATTTTGTCTTCCAAAACACCCATGCCTGTATCTTCAACAGCCATTCTTGCCAAAGGAATACGGGCCTTGTCAGCTGCAGTAGCTGCAGCTTTAAAAATTCTGTCTACATCTTCTTGAGAAAATTTTGCGTATTCTTTTTGCGCATTCTTAACTCTCTCTAAAAGCTCATTTAGAGCTTCAACAGAATCAACCAATCCTGTCGGGGTAACTTTTTCTTTTAATTTGGGCATAATCTATCTCCTTTTTAAATTGTGATTAATTTCCTTAATTAAAATTCTATTACAATAAAAAATTAATGTCAACACAATTAGTTCACAGCAATTCACAAATATTATTAGGTGATACTTTATCACATATACAAATTTAATTGTGAAAACTTTCACGGATTAAAGATGCTAGATATTCTTTCCCAAATTATATGCTTGTTCCAAAAAATCTTTCCTTAAAAGAACATCCCCCGAATTATCAAGACCGCCGGCTTCTAAGTATCCGCTGAGTTTTAAATTGTCAAAACAAGCAATCCATCCGTTTATACCGTTCAATACCGTTTGTACAATACCTTTTGACGAGTCGGCAGAAGTTGTAATTACGTATGTTTCGGTAAAATTTTTGCCGGTAGCAAATAGTGAATTTGCTCTATCTATAAGAGTTTTCATTTGACCTGACATTTCATAATAATATATTGGTGTTGCCCAAACAATTACATCAGAATTTCTCATTTTTTCTGTTATTTCATTTACGTCATCATCAATTACACATTTGCCTGTTTTTTGACAAGCGAGGCACCCTTTGCAGAATTTAATATCCTTATCTTTTAACGATACAAATTCAACATTATGTCCTGCATCACGTGCACCTTTTTCCGCTTCCTTTGCTAAAATTTCAGAATTTGCATTCGTCCTTAAGCTTGTTGATATAATTAATACTTTTTTAGACATTTTATTCTCCTATTTCAACCTGTTATATTCTTCATCACCAACCGGCTCAAGCCACTCATTAGAAGTTTCAGTCCCATCAATTTCAACTGCCAAGTGAGAAAACCAAGAATCAGGTGCTGCACCATGCCAATGTTTAACATTTGCAGGAATATTTATAACATCTCCCGGCTTCATTTCAATAGGTTCTTTACCCCATTCTTGATAATAGCCTCTGCCTCCGACAGCAATTAACATTTGACCGCCGCCTGATTTTGCTTTGTGTATATGCCAATTATTTCTGCATTTTGGTTCAAAAGTTACATTATAAATTTTTACCTGTTGAGTTGACACAGGTGCAAGGTAACTTTGACCGATAAAATATTTTGCATAAGCGTTATTTGGTTCACCTATCGGAAACATTATTGTTTTGCCATAAGCTTCTTTTTCTGTTAGAGAAGGAGAGTTATCATTCCATATTTCTTTTGCAAGATTAAAAACAGCCCAAGCCTTTGGCCATCCTGCATAAAATGCCGTATTTGTTATAATTGCAGCAATCTCTTCTTTGCTTACTCCGTTATTTTTCGCATTTTGAAGATGATATTTTAAAGAAGAATCCGTTATCCCTTGTGACATTAGAGCAACAACTGTAATTATGCATCTTGTTTTAATTGTTATATCCTGATTATTCCAATTTTCTCCAAACAAAATATCGTCATTAAAATGAGCAAATTCGGGCGCAAAATTTCCCAAATTATCTCTGCCTGCGGTTTGTACAATTTTACCCATTGGTTTATTTTCTCCTTTATTCTTATTAACAGCAAAACAACTGTTTTGTAACATAAACGAAATCATTAACATTAAAAGTAATAACTTTTTCATATACACCTACTTTAAATTTTCCTTATAAAAACTTTCTATCTTATCAAACGGAATTTTTTCTATATTATCATACAAATCAACATGATTTGCGTCATTTACAATTAAAAGTTCCTTGTTATCCCCCTTCAAATTTTTAAATGCATCTTCACCAAAATATCTGCTATGAGCCTTTTCTCCGTGTACTATCAAAACCGGTGTTCTGATTTCGGAACTGTATTGTAAAATCGGTTGATTTATTAAAGACAATGATGAAGTCATATTCCATTTGCCATTTGAATTGATAGAGCGAGAATGAAAGCCTCTTTTTGTCTTATAATAACCCCAATAATCTTTTACAAATTGAGGTTCATTACCTGTCAATTTTTCCGGTAAACCTTCAGCCCCTTTATATTTATTATTTTTAAAATCTTGCGTTCTCTGGTTATTCAACGCTTTTTTCATTTCATATCGAGCATTTTCATCTGTGCTGTCGTTATAACCCCTTGCTGATACTCTTGTCATATCATACATTGTAACAGCCGTTGTTGCTTTAATACGAGTGTCAATTGCAGCAGCATTTATTGCAAAACCGCCAAAACCGCATATTCCCAAAATTCCGATTTTTTCAGAGTCGACATTTTTATAATTACTTAAAAAATCAACTGCCGCTGAAAAATCTTCTGTATTAATATCGGGAGAAGCAACATGTCTTGGTTTTCCCGAACTTTCTCCGGTATAA
>CACYCU010000191.1 GCA_902772945.1 uncultured bacterium
AAGCGAAGTGCGCTACCAAGCTGCGCCACATCCCGACAATATTCAATTTTTACATTCGCAAAACTTTCGTTTTGCTAGGTGCGCTACCCCTCTCACAAAAACAATACTTAATTGTTTTTGTTCGGCAGAGTGCCACATCCCGACAGTATTTATATGTTTTCCAGTAAATAGTAGAATAAACATTTCTAATAGTCAAGAGCAAAATTTTATGATATAATTGTTTCGTTATGAAACATACATTTGAAACAAAAGTTTATTTTTCCGACACTGATAATTATGGTGTTGTCTGGCATGGAGCTTATTTGAGATGGATGGAAATGGGACGTGTCGAATTTTGCAAGGACATGACCGGCTTGACATTAAAGGAATTGGAAAATATGGATATATTGCTTCCGGTTTCTAATATAAATATTAAATATAAAGCTTCTGCTAAATTAGAAGATATTGTAGTTATAGAGACTGAAGTTGCGGAGTATAGAGGTTTGACTGCAACGTTTCGACAAACAATTAAATCCAAAGAGACTGGTAAAGTTTTTGTTATTGCAGATGTTGTGATAGTTGCAGTGCATTCTGATACAAAACTTTATAGAAAAATGCCTGAACCTTTAGCATCGGCTTTTGAGAAGGAATTAAAATGTCCGGCACTCGTTTAAATAAATATATAGCGTCATCAGGATTGTGTTCAAGAAGAAAAGCTGATGAACTGATTGAAAACGGTCAAGTAATGGTTAACGGTAAAATAATAAGAGAGCTTGGATATCTTGTTATGGGGCAGGATAAAGTTTTTGTTGATAAACAAATGATAAGACCTGCGAAGCATGAGTATTACAGATTTTACAAACCCGCAGGATATATAACTACCTGTGATGACGAAAAAGGACGAAAAACAATTTACGATTTGCTGCCTGAAAATTTGGCAGGTTTAAAACCTGTAGGTAGGTTGGACAAAGATTCTACAGGACTTTTAATTTTAACCAATGATGGAGATTTAATCAATGAACTTACTCATCCGTCAGTAAAAGTTCCAAAAGTGTATATGGTTACGGTAAATGCTCAGGTTAAAAAATCTGAATTAGAGAATATGGCAAACGGTATCGAAATTGAAGCCGGAAAGACGGCATATGCAGATATTCAAGTGCTGGAGATAGATTCAAAACACACCGAAATGCAGATAACATTGTATCAGGGAATGAACAGGCAAATAAGAAAAATGTTTGAACATTTTGGCTATGAAGTAAAAGTGTTAAAGAGAATTCAACATGCCACATTGAATTTGGACGGTTTAAAGCGCGGAGAATTTAAGCCTATAAAACCGGCTCAAATTCGAGATTTGAAAAATTTTTTGAATAGGATTAATAATGATTAGAATTGCAATATGCGGGAATATAGCTTCCGGAAAATCTACTGTCCAAAATATTTTAGAAAAAATGAATTATAAAGTTTTAGATACGGATGTTGTGTCTCATGAATTGTTAACTGTAAAGAATAAAGAACTGTTTGAAGCTTTTAAAAATTATGATTTATTTGAAAATGGTGAATTTTCGAGATACAAGGTTGGTCAATTAATTTTTTCCGAAGAAAAACAAAGGCAAAAAATAGCTTCAATAATGCATCCTCAAATAGCTGAAAAAATCAAGGAGTTTTATAAAAAATATTCAAGTGAGAGTTTGCTTTTTGTTGGTATTCCGCTTTTGTTTGAGTCAAAAATGGAAAATCTTTTTGATAAAATAATATTTATATATGCAGATGATGATATAAGACTGAAACGGCTGATAAGTCGCAATAATTACACAATTGAGCATGCAAAATCAAGAATGAGTTGTCAGATGCCTCAAGATGAAAAAGCAAAATTATCAGATTTTGTTATACATAATAACGGCACGCACAATGAATTACAAAAACAGTTAGAAAAAGTATTGAGCAGTTTAGTTTAAGAAATTATTTTATCAGAATTATTAAACCAGTAAAAATACGTGTGCATTATCAGATGGAATGATAGAAGTTTCATATCTGTCACTTACTGCGCAATTGCCTTTGCCTTTTACTATAACGTGTCCGTCTTCGCCAACGACACCTGAATCAAATGCATCATAAGTTATAACAGTGCCTTCAGGTAAATATTTTAAATCTTTACCTTTAACTTTAACTTCTTGGAAATTCATATTTTTTCTAAGCATGTATTTTGTTTCTTCGCCGTTACCTAGTTCATATACGCCAAGTCCGCTGTTAACAATTGCATTTTTTACATATCTTGCACACATTGGCGGATCAGGTGCGTTTTGAGGAATTCCTGCTAATGCATTCTGAAATAATATTTTTCCCTTAATTTCACCTTGATTCATTGGTTGAGTTTGATAACCCTGAAAAATAGAATTTTGCTGTTGATAAAACGGTTGATATGCCGGTTGTGCATTATACTGCGGATAAAAACTCGGCATAAATGCTTGAAACATCGGCATAAATTGAGATATAAAATTGTTACAAAAATTACACAAAATAAACTAACCTTTTCCCTAACCTATATTTATATAAAGTTTTTTTTGATTAAAAAATTGCTTAAATGTTACAATATTGTAAATAAAAATATTTTTTATGTTATTCTAGGACCGAAAGCGAGAAAATAATGAAAAGTGATAATATTAAAAAAGGAATAGCAAGAACCCCGCACAGAGGGCTTTTGATGGCAACAGGCGTTAGCAGAAAAAATATAAATGCTCCGTTTATCGGAATAGCAAGTTCTTTTTCGGATTTGGTTCCGGGTCATATCGGAATGAGAGAATTGGAGCGGCAAATAGAAAAAGGAATTCATTCTGCCGGCGGTCAAGCTTTTATTTTTGGAGTTCCTGCAATTTGTGATGGCATTGCAATGGGACATTCAGGAATGCGTTATTCACTTCCGTCAAGAGATTTGATTGCTGATTGTGTTGAAAGTGTTGCGGCTGCGCATCAACTGGACGGGATTATATTGCTTTCAAATTGTGATAAAATCACGCCGGGAATGCTTATAGGGGCGTTAAGATTAAATATTCCTGCTATTGTTGTTACGGCAGGTCCAATGTTAGATGGCGAATGCGGAAATCATCATAAGTTAACAATGGTTACAGGTTCATTTGAAGCTGTAGGACAGTATAGGAAAGGTGAGATTACAGAGGAAGAACTTCTTGCAATGGAAGAAGAATCCTGCCCGTCTGCCGGAGCTTGTCAGGGAATGTATACTGCTAACACAATGGCTTGTTTAACCGAGGTTTTGGGTATGAGCTTGCCGTATTGTGCTTCATCTTCTGCTGTTTCGTCAAAGAAACGCAGAATTGCCTTTGAAAGCGGTATGAGAGTAGTTGAATTGGTAAAAGAAGATATAAAACCATCTGATATTATAACAAAAAAAGCATTGCGAAACACAATAACTGCCGATTTGGCGCTTGGAGGTTCAACAAATACGTTTCTGCATATTCTTGCAATTGCAAATGCTGCTGGGGTTGATATTACTTTAAATGATTTTGAAGAATTAAGTCAAAAGATTCATCAGATAGTAAAAATAAACCCGTCATCTTCATTAACAATGGCAGATTTTCATAATGCCGGCGGAGTACCTGCCGTATTGAAATCATTAAAAAATAAATTAAATAACGATGTATTAACTGTTTCCGGCGGAACAATTTTTGAAATAGCACAATCTGCTTATCAAAATACAGACATTATTCCGGATTATGACAAATCCTCATATACGCAAGCCGGATTGGCTGTATTATACGGAAATCTGGCAAAAGATGGATGTGTAATAAAAACATCCGGAGTTGATGCTGATTGTTATGTTTTTGAAGGTACTGCAAAATGTTTTAATTCTGAAGAAGATGCAATGTTTGCCTTAGAAAACGATATAATTAAAGAGGGTGATGTTATTGTTATTCGTTATGAAGGTCCGAAAGGAGGCCCCGGCATGCGAGAAATGCTCGCACCGACATCTCTTTTGGTAGGAAAAGGCTTGGGTAAAAAATGTGCATTAATAACAGATGGCAGATTTTCCGGTGCTACCAGAGGTATTTGTGTAGGACATATTTGTCCCGAAGCCGCAAATGGAGGCAATATTGCCTTGATTGAAGACGGTGACAGAATAAAAATAGATATTCCGCAAAGAAAAATGGAACTTTTGGTATCTGATAGTATTTTAGATAATCGTCGAAAAAACTTAAAGCCATTTGAACCGAAAATTAAATCAGGCTATTTGTATAAATATTCTCAGAACGTACAAGATGCAAGCCATGGTGCAATTGTATGAAAAATTTTTCAGATTACAAAAGTGAAATAAGTAAATGCTCCAAGTGCGGTCTTTGTCAGGCTGTTTGTCCTGTGTATAAAGAAACAGGAAACGAATGTGCTGTGTCAAAGGGCAAATTTGTAATGCTTGATGGGGTTTTGAGAGGCGATTTAAGATTAAATAAAAATATTAACAAATATTTGGATTTGTGCTTAAAATGCGGCAAATGTTCCGAGTTTTGTCCGTCAGGAATTGATGTTTGCAAGATTTTCGAAACGGCTAAATATGAGTATGTAAAAAATACTATATTTGGGAAAATTGTATTTTTTTTAGAATCAAAATTGATTTTTGGCAGTATTATAAAGATGTTTAGTCAAAAACGTGATATAAAAAAACATGACGGTGGAAGTTTAAAAATTATTTATTTTAAAGGTTGCGTCGGAAATATTTTCCCGCAGACAGCAAAATTACTTGAAAATTTTTCAAATATTGAAATTATTGAAAAGGATTTTGAATGCTGCGGCATTCCTTTTTTGTCAAGCGGTAATCTTGAGAGGTATGAAGAGGTAAAATCTCACAATTTAGAATTGCTGAAAGGTGATTATGATTTTATATTGACAGATTGTGCAAGTTGTGAAAGCACGATAAGAGGGTATTTTGAGAAAGATAATTGTCCAAAATTTATAAATTTAGGTGAATTTTTAGTAAAAGAAAATATAAAATTTAAATCAAAAAAGCATCTTAAAGTTACTTTTCACAAGCCCTGTCATCTGGGGAATGCTGATTTTATAAAGTCATTGATTGATAATTGTGAAAATATAGAATATGCGGAAATGGAAAATTTTGATGATTGCTGCGGATTTGCAGGTGAATTTGCTTTGAAAAATCGAAAATTATCAAAAGCAATTTCAGAGAAAAAAGCGCAAAATATCTTGAAGACCGGAGCTGATTATGTAATTACAACTTGTCCGTCTTGTATTTTAGGTTTAAAGCAAGGACTTTCGGGCAAGAAAAATGCGCCAAAAGTCCTTAGTTTGTCTGAATTTTTAACTAAATTTGATAATTATTTTCCGAGTTCGCAAGCTTTTTGAGTTGTTTTTTCGATAACATCCTGAAAAAGTTTTGCGGAATTTTCTTCTTTCATAACAGAAATTCCGACGAAAGTGCATCCGCCTTTGGTTGCAACGTTGTCTATAAGGGTTTGAACAGTGGTTTCGCCTCTGTTAAATACCATTTTTGCAGAGCCTAATGCTGTTTGAGTTGCTAGCATTAAAGATTTTTCGTAATCCAGTCCGAGTTTTTCACCTGCTCTTGCCATATCCTCAATTACCTGATAAAAGAATGCCGGACCTGAACCCGAAATTGCTGTTACAATATCCATTTGTTCTTCCGTAACTTTTATTGCTTTACCAATATTTGAAAGAAGTTTAACTACAAAATCCAAATCTTCTTCCGATGCGTATTTTCCTTTGCAGACACCTGACATTCCTTCTAAAACGAGTGCCGGAGTGTTTGGCATTACTCTGACAACTCTTTGTTTGCCGATAATATTTTCAATTTTTGTTGTAGAAACTCCTGCCGCAATGGAAACTAAGAGTTTGTCTTGAATAAGTTCGGGTTTTATTTCTTCTAATATTTCGGACACTTGATTAGGTTTTGTAACTAAAAATATAATGTCGCTGTCTATAACAAGAGCTTTGTTATCTGTTATAACATTTATGCCGAGTCTTTTTTGAGCGTTTTCTGCAATTTCCGGATTTATTTCAGAGCCTTTAATATTGTTTTTTTGTACAAACCCTGATGAAATAATTCCGTTAATAATAGCGCTTGCCATTTTCCCGCAGCCTATAAATCCGATTTTTTTGTTCATATAATTTAACCTGTCCTCTCAAATTAGTTGACTAAAAATTTTTTTTTATTTACATTTGAATTATACGACTAAAAAAATGAAATTAAAAGGAATTAAAAAATGAGACGTACACTAGAAGGAACAAAGATTAAAAGACAGCATGTAAGCGGTTTTAGAGCAAGAATGGCTACCCCTGGCGGACAAGAAGTTTTGAACAGACGCCGTGCAAAAGGTCGTCATAAGTTAGCAATAACAGGTTCTAAAAGAGCTTAATTTTTAAATTTGATATAAAAACACTATTATGCCTTTTGGGTGTATAGTGTTTTTGTTTTTAATATTTATGTTACCTAAGCAATACAGATTAAAAAAACGAGCAGCATTTTCTGCTACATACAAAGTCAAACATTCCACTCATAAGGGTGGTGTGACTTTATTTGCCGGTATTGAAAAAAGTGATGCATCCGATTATACAAAAGCTGGTTTTGTTGTTAGCAAAAAAACGCATAAAAGGGCTGTTAAAAGAAACAGATTAAAAAGATTAATGCGTGAAAATTACAGACTTCTTTTAAAAGAAAACAGCCTTGGTAATTCTCAAAAATATCTTTCTTTGATTTTTGTCGGTTGTGAAAACGCATTAAATAAAAATTTTGACGAAATACATGATATAATTAAAACATTATTAGAGAGAATATAAGATTTTTTGTCGTTCTGAGCAAATCAAAGAATTTCAAAAAAGTTTGGAAATAATAGAATTATGTTTGAAGCATATTTTGTAGAAAAAGTATTAACACATGAATATATAAGGCCGTATCCTCAGCAGCCTGAAGAAACTTCGGGCTATTTTGTTGGAAGTCAATCAATCTACAAATATTCGCTAAAGGATTCTGACTATCCGACGGTAATAATTCCCGATCCTTTGTATGACAATGCGGGAAATGTTATCAGACCAGGGTATTATGAGCTTGCGCTATCAGATTCAAGGGAATTTTTAATTTTGTTGGAGTCAAAAAATCCGATTGCGGTAATTCCTGTTATAAAGATTGAAGAGGATGCGACAGAACCTGCTCGCTTGAATAACAAAACGGTTAAAAAAGAATTAAAAAGAGAGAAAAAAGCTCGTGAAAATACAAACAAAAAGCGTGCCAAGGTCGGTATGTCGCCCGATGAACCCAAAATATACATGGAAGCCGAATTGGAATACAATCCAAAGGGACAATATTATTTAATAAAATACCAAAGAGGAATTGTAAAAGCATGGGGTGCATTCAAAGGCTAGCTTTGATATAAGAATATTTTTTCAAAATTCCATAAGTAAAGAAATGTAACAAATATTAAAAATATAGTAAATTTTAGAAAAAACGAGCCGTTATATATAATATATGTGCAATATTTATCGGCATGGTTTGCCCCAAAAAAGAGGAGAATATAGATGATTTTTAGAAGCGGTTAATATTTTGTTACAATATAGCAAAAAAAAAAGTTTTCTTTTTTTATTAACGCTATACTAGATTGTGAAGAAAAGTACTTAGAAAAGGAGTATATTTTATGAACAAAAAGCAATTAATTATTGCAGCTTTGGCAACAGTAATGTCTGTTTCTGCAGCTAATGCGACTAACATTACAGGTGCGACCCAGAGTGGTAATACCTATAATGTTACCCCTGAAAATTTTGCATGGACTTCAAATGCAAAAACTAATGCGGTTGGTTACAGAAAATATGACAATTTTACTTTGAGTCAAGGTGATATTGCAAATTTGATTTTTAACTACAGCAAAAACGGCAAAGACGTTGATGTACAAACTTTCATCAACATGATGCAAAACGGATTTGACATCAATGGTGTTTTGAACACAGTCGGAAAAAATGGCGCATTTACAAATGGCCATGCAGTATTTATTTCACCAAACGGTATGACTGTTGGTTCTTCAGGTGTTTTGAATGTTGGTACTTTATCAGTAATCACACCTGATCAAACAAAATTTAACAGTTTGATGAATGGATATGCAAATGGTGATTATGCTGAAATCAACCAATTGAACAAAATGAGAAACAACACAGTAACAAACAACAATAACT
>CACYCU010000192.1 GCA_902772945.1 uncultured bacterium
GCAGCAGGAATAAATATTAGTTCCGATCCGCTTAATGCAATTCAAATAGCACCCGGTGTAAAAGTTATAGGTAATCTGGAAAACAATTGGCAGCCATATATGAGTGTAGATATGGTTTGGAACATAATGGGTAAAACACATTATACTGCAGCAGATTCAAGATTACCAAACTTGAGCGTAAGACCGTATGTACAATATGGTGTTGGAGTTCAAAAATCTTGGGGTGAAAGATTTACCGCATTCTTCCAAACAATGTTGAGAAATGGCGGCAGAACCGGTGTTGTATTGGAAGGCGGTTTTAGATGGACTATAGGTAAAAAACCTGAAACTGTAAAAAACAAAACAAAAGACAAAACCGTAATAAAAGATAAAAAAGATATTAAAACAAATAACCTCTCTAAAAAACAGCCTGCAAAAGATAACATTGTTTCAAAAATGAACGGCAGTAAAGATGTTGTTAAAGAAAATGTTGGCGAAAAGAAAGTTATAAAACAATATTACAACGTATCTAAAAACAATAAAGTTAAAATAATAGTTACAAGTGAAATATAATAAATCTTTATGGTGATAAAATTATGGACTTGATTGAAAGAAATCGTATACAGATTAAAAAGTTTGAGATAATGATAAATACGGCAGATGAAAACCTGGCAGAAGAACTTGTTGCGTGTGATGCAAAATTTTATACTCCGGCAAATCCGGAACCGTTATATGGCGGCAAAGGTTATCTATCAGTTGTTTATTGGATGAGAAAAGGTTTTTCAGATGTTCAGTGGCATATTACTGATATGGTAGCTGGTGAGGATAAAGTTGCTGTAAAATGGGAACTGACAGGAACTCATGATGGCGAGTTTATGGGGATTACACCTACAAATAAAAAGATTTCAGTTTGTGTTATGAATTTTTACTATTTTAATAAAGATGGTAAAGTTATAAATGACATAGCGGCAGAAGGAATGATAGGGATTTTGAGAGGTATAGGTGCATTATAAAATTTGTCAAAAACTGTTTTTATTATATAATTACCTTTATTAAGTAAGGAAAATATATGCATAATAATTTATTGATGCCGGGTGATGCCGCCGGCAATTATGACGAAAAGTGGACAAAAACATTTGATTTAAAATTTTTGATTTTGTGGCTAATATTATTTGTGTTTCTATTAAGCTGGACGCTTATTTTTGACCCTAATTTGTTTAATGCAAAAGATTTCTTTTTCAGATCAGCCATAAAACTTTTTGTAATGATGATATTGGCGCTTTTAGGCGGAATGTTGTGCCGTCATTACTGTAATACTGATGAAAAAGGATACATTACAACTTCTAAAAACAATTGGTTTAAAGTTAATTACACAAGAAAAATTCAGCATTTTGCTGCTTATCTTGTTCCCCTATTGAGTCCTCCTACTGCGCCTTTAGGGATACTTCCTCATCTTTGGGAATCTTTATTTGTTCTTTTTATGTTTTTAGTTTTGATAAAACCGGTAAGGGAATTTTCAACATTTTTTATGCTGCAATTTAATTCGTTGGACAGAATAGAAGATAGACCAAATACTTTAAAATGGATAGTTTTGGGCAATATGTTGCCTGGACTTTTAATTATAACAGTGTTCAAACAGTTATTTGAAACATATTTAAACTTACCTTTATTGGCATCTGTAGTTGTTCTGACAGTAGCTATAGGCGATGGCTTGGCAGAACCTGTCGGTACATATTTAGGTAAGAAAAAATATGTTGTTCCGTCTTGGAATTTGAAAAACAGATATGTTAGATCATACGCAGGCAGTGCTTGTGTATATATTGCATCTGTCGCATTTTTAATTTTGTTTGCACATCAATTTGCAAACCCGTTGGAATTTTGGTCTGCAATGATATTGTTTCCGCCTGTCATGACATTGGCAGAGGCTTTTGCACCGCATTCTATGGATACTCCGGTTATGATGCTCATAGGTTTTTCTTTATTGTTTGGAATCTGTTTTATATTCTAATATTAGTTTTCCATATTTTTTAAGTACAGTTCTTCAATAAAAACACAAACTGATGCAGCTATTGCAGGTGCAAAAATGGCACCAACTATACCTAAAAATTTTGCGCAAATAAATAAGAATATGTAAATAACTAACGGATGAAGATTTAGTAACTTGCCAAAAACATATGGTTTTACAAGATTGTTTTCAACAAGCTGTGCTATCATAAATATTAAAATAATAAGTGCTAAAACAACAGGTCCGGAGCTATATGCAACCAACAAACAAATAATAAGTGCAATTGCAGGTCCTACAACAGGGATTATGTCAAAAATTGCAGTTATAAACCCCAGCATTACGGCGTATTTGGGTAATAAGAACAAAAGTCCCAGCATCATTATTGCACCAACGCAAACCATACCTGCGACCATTCCTGTAATATATCCGCTTATTTTTTGAGTTGTAATATTGATAATTTCTAATCTTTTTGCTCTTGTTTTTTTAGGGAAAAATTTCAAATATGTATTTATAAGTAACTCTCTGTCTGCTAAAGTAAAATATGTAAATATTATAGATACAATAAAATATACAACAGACATAGACAATCCTTTGATAATTTCTATAATATTATCAGAATTTCCGGCAATAAATGCTCCGATATCAATATTGCTTAAATCCAAATGCCTTAGAAAAGGTATATTCTCCAGTATACCTTTGATATTATCGGATTGTTCTGAAAAATGTAAACCCAAGTTTCTTATTTCGTTACAGCCTATTATGCATATAGGTAAAAATAGAAGCAAAATAATTCCGATAAATCCGCCTAACACAATAGCAGATGCGGTGCTTCTTTTGTATTTTTTTTCAAGTTTCTTAACTAAAGGTTCAAGTGAGGATGCTATAACAAATGTAGCAAAAAACATTAGTGCAACGTTTGTCATTGTTATAATCAAAATTAAATAAATAATAGCACCTACGGTAAATATAATATTTTGTGAATTAAAAATTTTAGAAACCATATTATTCATACTTTATTTTTTCTCCATTTTTCCAGTATAATTAAAAATAATAGCATAAAAATAATATATATTTAAAAGGTGATATTTTTTTATAAAAGTAGTTAATAACAGTAATAAAGATGATAAATACTTTATATGCACGATACAAAAAAGATTAGCTTATGAGATAATTGCAATACAAAGATAAAAATTAAGAGGTTTATAATATGGATGTAACGCTTAAAAGAATCGGATTAGATGGTGTATATGTAAAAGCTGAAGGTAGATTAGATTTAGATAATGCCGTTGAATACGGTACAAAAATTAAAGATTTTATTGAAGATTCTGATGAAACCGTAGTTAATCTGACTCTTGATTTTTCTGATATTACATTCATTTCCAGCTTTGGCTTAAAAGTTATTTTAGAGTTATACAAACAATTAAATGCTCAAAACGGAACAATAAAACTGAAAAATGTTTCTGAACAATTAATGAGTTCTTTTAAGATGGTTGGTTTTAATAAATTTTTATTATTTGAATAACAATGTTTAAGACTGTAAGATCGAAAATATTAGCAATAGCAATATTAATACTCGCTTTTTTGTTGGTTGCATCTGCCTGCCATGTTTATTTTGCTCGTATGAATACAAAGCAGCTGATGGTTCAAAATTATAAATTTTCGATTACTGCTAGTTCTTTTGTTCAAGAGGTTAAAAATAGAGTAATAACCTCAGAAGATAATTTAAAAAGTTTAGCACTGATTGGAAGTTTATATTATAAAACAGACAGAAGTAATGAACTTACAAATAAGGCAATAACAAAAATTTTCGAAAATTATCCTCAAACTTTAGGTGGCGGAATATGGTTCAAACCGTATATTATTGATAAATCAAAGAAATATACCTGTTTTTATGCATTTCGAGATAAAAATAATAAAATTATAATTGATAAAAATTTTGAAAGTAAGCAATATGATTATCCGAATCAGGCCTGGTACAAACAGATAATCTCTGAAGTTACACCGGAAAATAATATAGTTTGGTCAAAACCATATTATGAGAATCAAGGCAGCTATACTACTATGATAACTGTCGGCTCAGGTGTGTTTGTTGATGGAGAATTGGTTGGGATTGCTACTGTAGATTGGGAATTAGATTCTGTGATTGAAGAGGTTTCAAAAATGAAACCTTTAGAAAAAACTTTTTCTATGTACAAAAACGGAAATGAAATAAAAAACAGTTTTGCTTTGTTTGGAAATATCATAGATGATTATATTATTGCAACAAACGATCCATATATTGATAATAAAGCTGTTATAGGAAATTCATTAAAAGAAATTCCTTGGTATACTGATGCAGATAATTTATATGCTACGACTTATATAACATATCATAACAAAAAATATATACCGTTTGTGAATAGATTAAATAACGGAATGGTATTAATCATTTGTCTTCCAAAATCTGAAATGTTTAAAAAGGTAAATAATTTTTATTTTCTTTTGATTATGGTAATGATCGGAATTGCATTATTAATTCCGGCTCTTTTATATTACAGCTTAAATCATTATATAATTAATCCTATAGGTAAGCTGACTGAAATTGCTCAAAAAATAGGTAAAGGTGAAGATATTCAAATAAAAATAGAAAAACCTGAAGAATTTGCACAACTTGCTTCAACATTTGATAAAATGACGAAAGATCTTAAATCCATTACGCAAGAAAGAGCAAAAATTAATTCAGAATTGTCAATAGCAAAATCTATACAATTTTCAAGTTTGCCAAATATATTTCCGCCGTTTCCGGACAGAACAGAGTTTGGTATATATGCATCAATGGAGCCTGCAAAAGAAGTTGGCGGTGATTTTTATGATTTCTTTTTTATTGATAAAACCAGATTTATGTTTTTAATAGCAGATGTTTCCGGTAAGGGAGTTCCTGCAGCATTGTTTATGATGACAGTAAAAACACTTATTAATAACCTTTCACAAATGAATTATTCGCCCAAGCAACTTATAGAAATTGTAAATAATAAAATATGCCAAACAAATAAACATGGATTTTTCGTTACAGTTTTAATAGGAATTGTCGATATAAATACAGGAGAAACGAGTATAATAAATTGCGGTCATAATCCTCCGCTTATAAAAAGACAAAATAGTGATTATGAATATCTGCAATTAGAATCAAATATTGCTTTAGGAGTCTTTGAGGATAGCAAATTTGAAATATATGAAACAAAGCTTAATCCGGGGGATATAATATATACATACACCGATGGTGTGACTGAAGCAATAAATAAAGACAATGTAGTATACGGAGAGACGAGACTTTGTAAATGCTTAAATAATATAAGTGACACAGAGCCATTAGAAATTACGCAAAAGATAAGAACTTCAATAAAGGAATATACAGATTCAAACATGCAAAGTGATGACATTACAATGCTGGTGTTTAAATATAACGGAATTTTGAATAATGTAAAAACATATAAACAAATTGCGCAACAGGGAAATTATAAACAATTTTACAATTGGCTTCATGCAGTTTGTGAAGAATGGTCTATAAATGAAGAACTTTCATATAAGCTTGATATGTGCGCGGAGGAAATTTTTGCAAATATTACATTTTATGCATATCCTGAAAATGCGGGTATGCTAGAAGCTACATTAACTAAAAATGATGATAATATAAGTATTGAATTTAAAGATGATGGGATAGCCTATAACCCTCTTGAAAAACCGGATCCGGATGTCAACTTGCCCCCAGAAGAAAGGCCTTTGGGAGGACTGGGAATTTATATGATCAAAAATATGGCAGATGATATTTTTTATAAAAGAGTAAAAAAGCAAAATATATTAACTTTGGTTTTTAAAATATAAAAGTATCAAATTTTATTAATTCATTAACTCAATATTTTGTTCAATATAATTTTTTATTTTAACAAGATTATTTCTACAATCTTGTATCCCAATATTGTATATGGCTTGCAGTTTATTTAAATTTTTTTCAATACGTCTCATTTTTATTTTTTTGCTTGGTCTTAAAACTATTATTTTATTATCATTTTCATATTTTCTTATAAGGTTCAAAGTTTCATTATAATTAATATAAGCATTATTAGCGGTTTTTACGAATTTTGGATAATTTTTATAAACAAGACCAAACGGCAGCCAGGATTTTGTTTTAGTGTAATCGGCAGGTCTTGTTTGAACAACAATTATCTTTTCATATCCCATATCAAGTGCTTGTTTAAATGGAATAGGGTCAGCAATTGCACCATCTAAATATTTATTCCCATTAATTTCTACCAAGTTTGATACGAATGGCATTGAGCCTGAAGCTCTTAAATATTCCATATCTCTTTTGGCATCGCTAATTTCTATGTATTCAGCCTTACCTGTTTCAACATTTGTAACAACTGCGTAAAACTTAACATTTGAGTTATTAAAAGTTTCAAAATCCAATGGATCAAGCTCATTAACGAGTTTGTCAAAACAGAATTCTTTGTTCATAACATCACCTGTTGTGATAAGAGAGTACATACCCATATATCTTTTATCGTGAGCATATTTAATATTATATCGCAATGCTCTTCCTATTTGTTTTGATTTGTAATTTATACCGAATAATGCACCAGCAGAAACCCCAAATATAGTATCAATTTTTATATCATTTTCCATAAATACATCCAAAACGGCTGCTGTATATAATCCTCTTAAAGCTCCTCCCTCAAGGACCAGAGCAGTTCCTTTATTAAAATTATTCTTACTACACATTGTCTACCTTTTTTATTAAGCAAATATTTGATATCTGGCTATGCAATTAGTTGATATTCTGCAGTTATTCTAGCATAAAAACTGTGATATAATTACGTTATGAAGAGAAAACTATTTTATACTTTGTTGGTATTTGTTTGTATCATTGGTGTGTTGTTTTTTTATACAAAACCGAAAGATACCATTGCTATTATAGGAGCAATGGATGATGAAATTAGTGAAATTCGTGATAATCTAAAAAATTCAAATATTATTAAAAAAAATGATTTTATAATTACAAAGGGGACTTTGGGAAATAATAACATTACAAGAATTTGAAGAAAATATTAAAATTATTTGTATTATGTGAGCAGCAAGTCTAAATTCAGCAAGACTAAATGTATGTAAATATGGAAAAATCTTTATATGATATAAGAGAAGTTGTCCTGTCAAATTATGCAAAATACTTTTAATGCGTTCTTTTCCATTCTTTTATTTGTTCTAATTTTGTTTTGTATTTTGCTTCAAGTCCCTGTTCTGTTGGTTTATAATACTCTTTGCCGACAAGAGAATCCGGCAGGCATTGCATACTTGTCATCTTTTCTTCATAATCATGTGCATATTTATAACCCTTACCATAATTTAATTCTTTCATCAATTTTGTCGGTGCATTTCTGATTTGCAAAGGCACAGGCTCTGCTATATGCTCTTTTGCATCACGTCTTGCAAGCATATAGGCTACATCCATAGCATTTGACTTTGGTGCCATTGACATATAAATAACGGCTTCAGTTAAATGGACCGTGCACTCGGGCATTCCTATAAAATGGCAAGCTTGATAAGCTGCAACGGCAATTTCTAATGCATGGGGGTCGGCAAGCCCTATATCCTCTGAGGCAAATCTTGTTACTCGTCGTGCAATATACAAAGGGTCTTCACCTGCTTCTAACATCCTTGCAAGCCAATAAACCGCAGCATCAGGGTCAGAATTTCTCATGGATTTATGGAGAGCAGAAATTATATTATAATGTTCTTCTCCGTTTTTATCATAAAGGAGTGATTTTTTAGAGATACATTGTTCCAATGTTTCTTTTGTGATTGTTATTTCACCGCTATCTGAAACATCTCCGTTTAAAATAACCATTTCTAAAGTAGATAGGGCAGATCTCGCATCACCGTTTGCAAATTCTGCAATAATTTTTATAAAATCTTCTTCAATATTTATTTTATCGTTCCCAAAACCGCGTTTATCAGTTATTGCCCGTTTTAGAAGAATCATCAAGTCCTCTGTTTCAAGCGGTTTGAAAACAAATACTTTACAACGGGATAAAAGTGCCGAATTTATTTCAAAAGACGGATTTTCTGTTGTTGCACCGATTAGAATAATGCTCCCTTTTTCAACGTAGGGTAAAAAGGCGTCTTGCTGAGCTTTGTTGAAACGATGAATTTCATCGACAAAAACAATTGTTTTTTGCCCGAGTTTTCTATTGTTTTCTGCCTGCTCCATTACAATTTTTATATCTTTTATACCTGATGTTACAGCAGAAAAGTTTATAAATTCTGAGTTAGTTTTATTGGCTATGATTTGTGCTAATGTTGTTTTACCGATACCGGGATTCCCCCAAAATATAATTGATGAAATTTTATCGCTTTCAATAAGTTTTCTTAAAATTTTACCTTCGCCGATTAAATGTTGTTGACCGACAAATTCGTCTAAATTTCTTGGCCTTAAGCGGGAAGCTAACGGTTGATTCGTATCATTCTCAAAAAGTGATTTTTGCTCCATATCAATTTCCTATATTTAAAATTTATTTTAGTATTTTTATTATACTTATTTAATATTTCAAAACAAGGTAAAGAAAACAAAACAATATACTGCTCAACTCATTGTCCTGAAGGGTATTTGAATATTGAACAGCATAAAATTATGAAACTTACATAAATATTTTTATAAAGGTCGACGATTTTTAGCGGAATTGTCGACTTTTATTTATATTTCATTTATAATTTTCTTTACCCTATATTTTGATTTATAGTCTTTGTATTTTGATTTGAAATCCAAATCTTCATCTTTGTTTCTGTGGCTGTATTTGTGTTTTGCAAATTTTGTATTATGCAGCTGAATTACGCTGGTTGAAAGGTTTGAACAATGAGCGGATATTCTTCTTAAATCTGTTAATAAATCTGAAAATAATAATCCGGAATCAATTGAGCATACTCCATCTTTCAAACGTTGTATATGATTGTTTTTTGCTCTGCGAACCCCTTTTTTAATTACTGCATCTAATGGTTCTATTTTTTTTGCAAGTGATAAGTTATCCGTTTTGTATACTTCAAATGCCATATTATATATTTCTTTTACGGCATTAATTATTGTTTTTAATTCATTAATAGCATCCTCTGACAATTTATTTTCGTAGTCATTAAGTTTTTGCGCCACTTTTAAAATATTACTTGCGTGATCGCCAATTCTTTCAAATTCTCCTATCACAAGGAGTAATTGTGATATTTTGTTTCCGTCTTCTTCTGTTAAATCTTTGCTTGAAAGTTTTACCAAAAAAGACCCCAACTTATCTTCGTAAGTATCAATTTTTATTTCATTTTCTTTAATTTCATCAGCAGTTTTGCTTTTGAAAGTTTCTAACATATTTGTAGAATTTATAAAATTAAATTGAGATAATTCACCCATTTCTAATGTTCTACGATAGCATTCAGATATGGCAAATGCCGGTGATAACAATAATCTTTCATCAAGAAAAACAATTTTATTTGAGTCTGTTTTATTTTCAGAAATATATTTTACCGCAAGTTTTTCTATTAATTTTGAAAATGGCAGTAACATTAAAGCAGCTGAAATATTAAATATAGTATGGAAAATAGCTATACCAAAGGGATTTATATTGGTATTTAAAATCTCTAATTTCAAAAACATTTGAACAAATATTAATATTGGCAGGTATATGCATACTCCTAAAACGTTGAATATAATATGAACCCCTGTAACTCTTTTTGCATTTGTATTTACACCGATGCTCGCTAATAATGCAGAAATACAAGTTCCCAAATTTTGGCCTAAGATAATAGGAATTGCGCAAGCCCAAGTTACACCGCCGCTTAATGATAATGCTTGCAAAATACCGACAGATGCTGATGAACTTTGAATAATCATTGTAATAATTAATCCGGCCAGCAAGCCTAATAATGGGTTTGAAAATGCAATCATTATATTCTTAAATTGCGGAATGTCTGATAATGGTGACATTGCACCCGACATTAGTTCCATACCAAACATTAATATTGCAAATCCAACCAAAACTGAACCGGTGTTTTTCCTTCTGTCGCTTTTGGATATCATAATCATGCAAATCCCGATAAATGCAAAAACAGGAGCAAAAGATTCGGGTTTTAATAATTTAAATATTTCTCCAGCACTTTCCTGAATTGCTGTTAAACTCAAAAGCCAGGCTGTAATTGTTGTTCCAACATTAGCACCCATAATTACAGTTACGGTTTGTGACAGATTCATAATCCCTGAATTTACAAGGCCGACTAGCATAACAGTAATTGCTGAGGAAGATTGAATTACGGCTGTAATACCCGCCCCCATAAGAAAACCTTTCAAGGGGTTGGAAGTCATTTTTTTTAAAAGTTTTTCTA
>CACYCU010000193.1 GCA_902772945.1 uncultured bacterium
ATTCTAACCGCAATCTCCCCACGGTTTGCTATTAATACTTTTCTAAACATAATCTTAAAACTCCGCCGAGAGTACTTTGAACGACAAAGTTCAACCTCTCAACTACTCTACATACATCAATACTTGTCCAAATTCAACAGGTTGTCCGTCAGACACACATACTTCAACAATTTTCCCTGAGAATTCGGATTCAATTTCATTCATCAACTTCATTGCTTCAACAATACATACAACGTCACCTTCCTTAATAGTTTGACCAACTTTTACAAAAGGTTCAGCATCCGGAGACGGAGCCGAATAAAAAGTTCCAACCATTGGAGAAGTTAATGGTTTACCTGCTTTTACAGGTGTTGAAGCTGCTTTTTCAACAGGTGCTGCTGCAGGTGTTGGTTGAGCAACAGGTGCAACACCAATTACATCTTTTCTTAGTGTTATAGCTTGTTCACCGTCTTCCATTGATATTTCTGTCAACGAATTGTCCGTCAAAACTTTTGCTAATTTTTCAACATATTCTATATCAAATTTCATAATTAGATTCTTTCTGTCATTCTGAGTCTGTATAAAAGAGATTCTTCGCTTTGCTCAGAATGACGTTAAGCCGAAGAATCCCATAAACTATGCTCTATCTAAGTATTCGTTTGTTCTTGTATCAACTCTTATCATATCACCATTTGAGATAAAGAACGGTACATTAACAACGGCTCCTGTTTCTAATGTTGCAGGTTTTGTACCGCCTTGAGCTGTATTACCCTTTTCAGAAGGAGGTGTATCAGTAACTTCCAATACAACATGTGCTGGAAGATCTACACCGATAATTCTTGAATCGTGCATCAATACTTGAACTATCATATTCTCTTTTAAGTATTTGATACCATCACCGATTTGGTCTTCTGTTAATTGCAATTGCTCATACGTTTCATTATCCATCATTACGTATTCTTTACCTTCTTTATAAAGGTATTGCATTTCGCGTCTGTCAAGCATTGCTTTGGCAACCTTTTCACCGGCACGGAATGTTTTTTCAACAACCTGACCTGTTTCAACGTTTTTTAATTTTGATCTGACAAACGCTGCACCTTTACCTGGTTTTACATGTAAAAATTCAACAACAGACCATAAACCGTTGTCTAATTGAAGTGTCAAGCCTGTTTTTAAATCGTTTACTGAAATCATATTTTTCCCCTTTTTAATGAATTATAATCTATTTTGATTTGATAATAACACAAACATTTTAAACTTCAAAAAATTGTTACAATTATACTTTATCTATTAACAAAGTAGCAAAAATAATTTTTTAGGAATATTATTATAATCAATCAAAAGGAGAATTAATATGCAAATATCAGCAATCAACAGCTGCAATTGTCCAAAACCGCAGCCAAAGTTTACATCAAATAAAAACGAATATGAAAACCCCATCAACAGAAAATCCGAACGCAATCTCGCAATATGGGGGAATTTAGGAACCGGTGCTTTACTTGGAGCAACTGCAGCAGGAATTACAAGTTTTTGCATAGAAAAAGGTACAAAAAACAGAGCATTGGCTATTTCAGGAATAGGAATAGGAGCGGGATTGGCATATCTTGCACTAACACTTCCCGCAAAATTGTACAATACAAAAGTAAATGCATTCACACGTGAAAAAGAGATGGATGTATTTTCAAGAGATAAAGATTTAAAATCCAATATAATGGAAGAAGTAAACAAAGAAGTTAAAGACGAAGATGTTTCTTTAGATGACAAAATTAACCATTATACTTCTGTTCAAATGGCAAATAACGGTAACGGAATGTTAATCAAAGGAGCATAATGAAAATAAGTTCAATCAATAATAACTTATATTCATTTAAATCAAAATCCGACGATACAAACCCAATAAGTAAAGCTGGTGAAAGAGCGTTGCTCGTTAAAGGTACATTTATTGCAGGTCTCGGACTTGGCGCCAGATTGTTGTTTGAAATTATGGACGACGGGTTTGTTGTTGATACACTTGGCGAAAAGGCACAAAAATTTAATAACAAAACAAATAAACATATATCCCCGACAAAAAGAGTTATATCGGGTATAGGCATATGGGCAGGATTAATAATGATGGCAATAGGTGGCTTTGCAACACTATATACCTTACTTAATGCACCTAAGATAAATTATAAAGCTAAAGTTAACTCCTTTCAAAAAGGAAAAGAAATGGATGTATACATAAAAGGCAACGAAGTTGAAAAAGAACTTTATACACAAATGAATGAAAAAGCCAAAAATGCTAATGATTCCGAAAAAGAAAAATTGAAGGTTCAATACGCCCAAATGCAAGCCGCTAAAAACAGAGTTCCGAATTTTGTTAAAATTTAAACAGATTTTGTGATATAATAACCGTATATGGAAGGGCAGATATATAAAATTCATTCCGATTTTTATTACATTGACAACGGTTCAGATACTTTTGAATGTAAAATTCGTGAAGTTTTAAAAAAACAACGTGAAAAAATATATGTAGGAGATTTTGTAGAATTTGATAACGGAGTTATCAAAAATATTATTCCCAGAAAAAACTACATTGCAAGACCAAGTGCTGCAAACATTGACCAAATAATTATTGTATCCGCCCTAAAAGAACCTGATCTTGATTTGCATCAACTCAACAGATATATAGGACTTGCAAAATATTACAACATTCCCGCTGTTCTTTGTTTTAATAAAGAGGATTTAAAGTGGGACAGACACCTGAGCCATAAAATAAAATCTATCTATGATAATTTGGGATACAAAATAGCATACACATCTGCTACTGAACACAAAGGAATTAAAAATTTTGAAAAAATTCTTGAAGGTAAAACAAGTGTACTGTGCGGGAATTCCGGTGTTGGTAAATCAAGCCTTGTTAATGCTATTAATCCAAATTTAAATTTAAAAACAAAACAAATCAGCGAAAAAACACAGCGCGGCACACATACAACCAGACATTGTGAAATTATCAAAATAAATGATACCTCAAGAATTGTCGACACCCCGGGCTTTAGTAACGTTCGATTTGATTTTATAATGCCTGCTGATGTGGATTTGCTGTTTGATGAAATTTCTCAATATAAAAACAAATGCAAATACTCAGACTGTCTTCATATTAACGAAGACGGATGCAATGTAATTTCGCATATTGATAAAATCGATTCCAGCAGATATGAAAGCTACCTTTCGTTCGTTGAAGAAGCTCGAGACTACAAAGAAAGAGTAAAATACGAAGGAACAAAAGAAGAATCGCACAAAAAAAATGTCCATAACAAACAAATAGCTAAAATCAGCGGCAAAAAAAGACAAGTCGCACGAAACACATTAAAACAGCAAATATACAACGAAATAGGTACAGATTATGAATAATTATATAGAACTGATAAATCAAAAACTTGATGAATTTATGCCAATTGATTATCCGCATAAAATATTTAAAAGTATGAAGTATACCGTAACACTCCCGGGCAAACGCTTGAGACCAATAATGTGCCTTGAAACCTGTAAAATGTTTGGCGGTAATTATGAAGACGCAATACCAACAGCATGCGCCATAGAAATGCTTCATGCGCAAACCCTTATACACGACGATTTGCCTTGTATGGATAACGACAATTACAGGCGCGGAAAATTAACGAATCATATGGTTTTTGGAGAAGCAAATGCCGTTCTCGCAGGAGATGCACTGCTTTCATACGCCCCAATGATTATTTTAAAACATTCTAAAAATCTAGAGCCGAAAAAACTTTTAAAATTAATGGAAGAATATTTTCACGCCGCAGGTGCATACGGAGTAATTGCAGGTCAGGTTGTGGATATAGAATCGGAAAAATTAACAATAGATCCGGAAGATAAAGATCTTCCTGAATTATTAAACTACATTCATACACATAAAACTGCTGATTTATTCAAATTAGCATTACGTTCAGGTGCAATCATTGCAGGTGCAACAGACAAACAATTGGAAGATATAACAGAATTCGGACAATATTTAGGAGTGGCATTTCAAATAGCAGATGATATTTTAGATGTAACATCAACTTTTGAAGAAATGGGCAAAACACTTGGTAAAGATCAACAAGAAGGGAAATTGACATACGTAAGCCTATATGGACTGGAAAAAGCTCGCACAGATTTACAAACTTATATTACAAAATGCGATGAAATCCTAAAAAACCACAATATTGAATCTGAAATATTTAATCAAATCTTAAATAAAATAAAAAAAGCTTAACATTTTGCACAATATAAATATATATGATAACTTGAATATAGAGGGGACAGAATGATAACAAATATAGAGAACACAGGATTTGAGGCACTGGCAAGCGGCATATTAGCGGCATTTTTTGCACAGGTAATTAAATTTTTTATTTTTACTATAAAAACAAGACGTATTAATTTTAAAATATTTACAACTACAGGCGGTATGCCCAGCTCACATTCTGCAGGCGTAATGGGACTTGCAACATCGGTAGGAATTATGGAAGGGTTCAGTTCTATTGCTTTTGCAATATCTTTAGGCTATGCACTAATTACAATGTATGATGCGGCAGGCGTAAGAAGAGCAGCCGGCAAAACTGCAGCTTGTTTAAATCGAATGATGGATGATTTTTACAACCATGACGTTCAAGCAATCGGAGGAAAACTAAAAGAATTGTTGGGGCACACTCCGTTTGAGGTCATTATGGGGGCTTTGTTTGGAATAGCTTTCGGATATTGTTTCCATTTTTATGTTTTATAAAGTTATTGCGTTTTTTTATTATTTATGTATAATATAAATGTATTGGGTTTATAGACTAAAGTCTATATGGTTACTCACCTTTAAGAAAGAGATACTCATTAATGAGTGCTAAGCAACAGCAGGAATTTAATTACAAATTTATAAAAGAGCAGGCGGGCGCAGGCAACTGGCGCAGAGGTTACGAATATCATCTTAAAGATATGGTGTTCGATACTTATCCTGAAAAAAATTTCTACATGGGAAAAGTAAAAGGAAATTTTCAGGATCATTACAATACTGACTTGATTTTCAAAAAAAACAAAGTAGAAGCGCGTTGCAATTGTCCGTTGAAAGATGAATGGTGTAAGCATGCCGTGGCTGTTGCTTTGAAAGCGATTGATGAACATGCTTATGAAGATTGGCTTGAAACGAAATTCGGCATGGAATTTGATTTTCCTGATGAAAACACCGCATTGAATGAAGCACCTCAAGGTAATTATATTTTTCACTTCAATTCAAAAAGAAAAGCGAACTTTTTCTCAGTTCTTGTACGCTCAAGAGAAACCGGAAAAGTTGTAAGACAAATAGAACCGATATTGAGAGCTTTAATAGAAGCTCAAAAACAAGATAAAAGTTTTGAATTAAATAATTCTCAAAAAGTAGAAGTCGCTATTTTTCAACAATTATTAACTATTTCAAGACAGGATAAAAAAGCCGGCTGGTATGATATTCCGATTACAAAATTCGGTCCTATGTTTACATTACTTTCTAAAGCAGACGAAGTTTTAGACGAGAAAACTAAAGAACGTTTGAAATTTACTGACGAAGAATGGAAGCTTGTTTTATACGTTAATACTGGCGCACAAGGGACTATCCTCTTATCTCTGGAATGGGAACGACCTGATAAGGATGACGTTTACCCGCTTGAAGAAGTAAGATATTTTTCAAGACACTTGAAATGGGGAAGATACAAAAATATAATATTTCCGACAAATATTGCAATGAATTCATTGCCTCAGAACATTTTAAAATCATCTTTTACAGATTTAAAGGATGCAGAAGGAGGCAAATTTATATATGAAGAACTTCCTAAACTACAAGAAATTATGGACGTTAAAGTTGATGAGAATATCAACAAATTAATGCTCACCGAACGTCCTCCACTAAATATTGTAACTTTAGGTATAGATTATGATCAATCTTTGAAAGCATCATTGGAATTTGAATATGACGGAGTTGTCGTTCCGTATTCAAAAACAACTGCAGAAAAAGCTCCTTATATAACAGTAAAAAAACAAGGAGAAGATTTAGTTTATTGGGTAAAAAGAAACCTAAAGCACGAACAGGAAGCATACCAAATGCTATTAGCCTGCAAATTTGTACCTATGCAAACAAATAATCTTGCTTTAGAAAAAGAAAACGCCATTGATTTTTACAATTATTACATAAAACAAGCAGGTGAAGGTTGGAAATTTGTAGAAAAAGATGATATGAACTTTTTCAAACTGATGGATAATCCGTTTAAGCTTTGCGCCAAAATTGATTTTTCTAAAGATGTAGAAGACAGTTTTGAAATATTTCTCTTCGGTCAAGTCGGCGAAGAAATTATTAATTTTGACGAAATATACGAAACAATTCAAAGCGGAGAAAAATACAGCAGAATAAGAAGTCTCGGTTTTGTTGAGTACCCTGCACAAGATATATATTCAATAATGCGTGCATTCAATTCATTCGACGTATACAGAAACAACGAAGATAAATATATTGTAAAAACTTATCGTGCAGGCTTAATTAATGAATTGCAGAATTTGAATGTTGAACTTGTATTAAGTGAAGAATTTGAAAACTTCTGGAAACAAATGTCTTCATTCTCAACTTCAGAAGATTTAAAACTTCCTGAAGGAGTACATGCCGAATTCAGAGAATATCAAACAAAAGGTTTTGGTTGGCTCTGGTTTATGTATAAATACGGTCTAAACGGAATATTGGCTGATGATATGGGGCTCGGTAAAACTTTACAAGCACTTGCCGTAATTCAAAAAGCAAAAGAAGAAGACGGTCCGCAGCCGACACTTGTTGTTTGTCCGACAACAGTTGTGTTTAACTGGGAATCTGAAATCCAAAAATTTGCTCCGACATTGAGCACTCTAAAACTGTCAGGAACAGAGAGAAAAAGCTTATTTAAAGATATTCCGAACTATGATGTCGTAATTACAAGTTATGCTCTTATAAGACGTGATATTGCCAAATTAAAAGAATTTAATTTCAGATACATTATTCTTGATGAATCACAGAATATAAAAAATGCAATGTCACAAACCGCACAAGCTGTCAAAAAACTTCAAGCGTCACATAAACTTGCACTTTCAGGAACTCCTATTGAAAATAAATTAGAAGAACTTTGGTCTGTATTTGATTTCCTAATGCCGGGATTTTTATTCAGCGTGGCAGAATTTAATGCAAGGTATGTAAATCCGATTATGGAAAGACAGGATAAAACTGTTGAAAAACGTTTGAAATTGCAAATTTATCCGTTTATATTACGCCGTATGAAACGGGATGTTGCAAAAGATTTGCCGGATAAAGTTGAAAATATCGCATACTGCGAACTTACAGATGAACAAAAAGACTTCTACTTGACGGTATTAGACAGTACAAAAGAAGAATTGTTTAAATCTATTGAACAAAACGGACTGGAAAAAAGCAGACTGTCAATTTTCTCAGCATTACTCAGACTTCGTCAAATCTGTTGTCACCCAAGACTTTACGATAAAGATAACGTTAAAAACATTATTAAATCAGGCAAATTTGAAAAACTTAAATCTATGCTTGAGGAAATTGTTGACGAAGGTCACCGGATTTTGCTGTTCAGCCAATTCGTTGATATGCTTGATATTATAAAAGCATGGCTCGATAGAGTTGGTATAAAATATGAATATTTAACAGGAAAAACAAAAGACAGACAGGGTGCAGTTGAAAGATTCAACAATGATCCTACTGTTAAAATATTCTTAATAAGCTTGAAAGCCGGCGGAACAGGTTTGAACTTAACCGGTGCAGATTATGTTATTCACTACGATCCTTGGTGGAATCCGGCTGTTGAAGATCAGGCCACCGACAGAGCATATCGTATCGGGCAGACTAAAAAAGTATTTGTATACAGACTTATTACAAAAAATACTGTTGAAGAAAAAATTCAAAAACTTAAAACTGTCAAACGAAACCTTGTTGACAGCGTAATTTCCGTTGACAGGAATATCACTAAATCACTCACAATGGATGATATCAGAGAAATTTTCTCGGTTGATTAATAAAATTTTGCATAAAAAAAGAGCACTCCAAAGAGTGCTCTTTTTTACTAAACTATTTTCCGTTAACAATAGTTTTGAATTTTTTACCAGCTGAGAATGCAGGAACTTTCTTTGCAGGAATTTTTAATTCTTTACCA
>CACYCU010000194.1 GCA_902772945.1 uncultured bacterium
TACCGCACCAAAATTGTATGTATCTCCGTTGTCTTGAAAACGTACAAATTCAATTTCAACAGTTTTTTTGATAGGAGAGTGATTGGTTGAGGCTAGTTTAGAGATTAAAATTTTCCCGTTTTTCACGTTAAGAGTCAAATCAGATTTTGCAGCATTTTTTTTCTTTAAAGTATAGAAATTTTTGAAATCTTCAGTTACCGGAATTCTTTGTGTGTCATAAAGAATGCTGTTTTCAACTCCGTTGTGCTTCTCAATAACAGTATATTCAGGTATAAGCTCAGAACTTTTCATTATTGGGGTTTTAAACCCGTGTTCCAATCGGAGTTCTTCAATTATTGTGTTTGCAATTTGGATAATTTTTTCATACCTAATAATGTTTTCTTGATGAACCAAATCCGTAGAACATCCGCAAATACTGTCGTGAGCTTGGTTTTTTAATAGAAGCTTATATGCATATTCAATTGCAGAAGAGTATTTGTCGCCGTATTTTTTTTGCAGATTATTTGCTTGATTCAGTATATATGATGATTTTATGTTGTATTGTTTTAATTTTAATCTTGCAGAATATGCTCCTTGTAAGATAAATGTTTTGCTGTTATCTCTAAGTTCATCATTCCATTCAAAATTTTTAAATCTGTCATTTACAAGTTCAAAATATTCAAACGGGTTAGAAAGCTTAATTTCATAATTATCAAGAAGTTTGTTGATTAATTTCACTTGCTCTGTGATATCTTTTTCAACTCCAAGGTGATCTGCTCCAATTGGCAAAAGCAAGTAATCTCCCGATTTTTGTGCAATTTTATCTAAATTTTCTTTTAGCCATTTTGCTTTATCCTCAATTGATATTTGGGACGAAAAAATGTCCATAAAATATCCGCGCACCAGATTAACCGTGTTTATTCCGTTAAATGTAAATTCAGATGGAATATCAGGACAACCTCTCCAAACAACACATTTGTCAATTCCAAACTCTTTTAATATAGGCGGTACATTCTTGCTATGTCCAAAGGTATCTGCTAGATAACCAATAAATTTGTTACAGCCAAATTCTTTTGAAATTTTTAATCCGATTTCTAAATTTTTTTTAAAAACAACAGAATCGGTTAAAAATTCATCAATTAGAGTATAAAAAGGACCAATAAAAAGTCTATCTTCTTTTATTAATTTTCTAATTAAAGTTTCTTTTTCGGGACGAAGTTCAAGATAATCCAACAGGGCTGAGACTTGACCGTCAAAATAGAATGAAGGGATTTTGCCGGTTTCAAGCAAGTCAAGGACATTGTCGAAAACCCTTAAAAGTCTCAATCTGAATACTTCAAATTCCCGATACCATTCTCTGTCCCAGTGTGTATGTAGATATGCGATTACCGTTTTTTTCATACTTTATATTTATCATATTTAATACATTTGTGCAAAAGTTTTATGATATATTAAGGGTATGGAAATTTCATATGAAAATGCAATAAAAATATTGACTTCACAAAAAGTTTTTTTGATAAAACTGGGGCTTGAGAGAATGTATAGAATTCTTGAATTATTAGGCAGCCCTCAAGATAATCTTAAGTGTATTCATGTTGCGGGAACAAACGGAAAAGGCTCTGTTTGTGCGATAATATCTTCAATATTAACAAATGAAGGCTATAAAACAGGTCTTTATACAAGTCCTCATATTTACGATTATACTGAAAGAATAAAAATAAATAATAAAGATATTGATAAAAAAGCTTTTGCCGAATATTTTTTTAAAATAACAAATTTAGCTTCAGAAAATAACATTAATCTAACTGAATTTGAAATTTTAACAGCAATAATGTTTAAATATTTTGATGATAATAATGTTGATGTAGTTGTTTTGGAAACAGGACTGGGCGGACGTTATGATGCTACAAATGTTATAAAAAGTAACTTGTGTTCGATAATAACTCATATAGATTTAGACCATACTGAAAGACTTGGAAATACAAAATCTGAAATAGCTTTTGAAAAAGCGGGTATTATAAAACCTAATTGCCCTGTTTTTACGTCTGAAGGTTATGAAGCAATTAAAGATAGAGCAGATGCTTGTGGCTCATTATTTTCTTTGGTTACACCGTTAGAAAATATTGAGAACTTAGCTTTAAAGGGGACTTGTCAGAGGGAAAATCTTTCTCTTGCTCTTGCGGCTGTCAGGTTTTTATTCCCTAAAATAAATGAAGAAAATATTCAAAACACTCTAAAAACTATTTATCATCCTTGCAGATTTCAAATATGCAATAAAAACTTAATAGTCGATGCTTCTCACAATCCGAATGGTGCGATGGCGTTAAGGGAAAGCTTAGATTTGTATTATCCTAATGAAAAACGAGTTTTTATATTCGGTTGTTTACGTAACAAAGACTACAAGAAAATGATGGATATATTATTTACCCCTGAAGATGAGGTGTATTTTTATCATTTTTCTCATAAAGATTCTTGTACAATTTCGGAATTAAAAAAGCTTTCTCCAATTCCGTCAAAAGAGTTTAAATCACTTGATGAGCTTCCTGATAATGTCTTAAAAATCGTTTGCGGCTCTTTTTATATGATTAATGAGATTGTTCCCCGCTCTCTTCTTCTGCCAACTCCTCAAGCAAATTTGCAACTTTAGCCGGTTCAAAATCATTACATGAATTCCAAATTAATGTCGGGCGTTGTTCTTTTATGGAAGGACTCGGATAATTACTGTTGCAAACGCCTTTTAACATATTGGTAGAACCGTCAGCTTTTGATTCAAAATGTTTGCAGCAACTGCATATCTTTAATACAAAACCGTAATCATACAATTTCTGTCTGATTTCTTGCAGTGCATCTATCATTCTCAAATGTCTGGCTGTTATAAATTTTTTCTTTTTGTAGATAAATTTAATCTTTGCCAAACCTGATTCTGAAATAAATTCAAGTTTGCAAGGTAGTTCTCTACCGGCATTATTCATAGCAAAAGCATCAATAACGAGTTTTTCTGTATCTTTAGGTAATTCTTCAATTTTTGCTATTTTATTACGTACCATTCTAATCGGCGGTAAGTTTTTGATAATGTGGCATAAAGAATAAAACGGGTACAAACATAACAAAGCAATTTCATTAAATTTTAATTTAGAATTTATTAAACTTATGCCAAATCCTGCAACAAGGATTATAAATGTTAAAAGAACAATTTTATAATCAACAAAGAAGTAATATCTGTGAGAATGTTTCAAAATTATTGCATAAGTTATTAAAAGCATCCAAATATTAGGGTTTAATAATGAAAAAGTGTGTTCTGCGAATGTAAAATTCTTTGCACGGATTTCTGTAAAGCAATTTTTGAATAAATCAAGTCTTGCTGATAATCTTGGTTTTCTAAATTCATAATTTGCGGTATCTACATATGTTTGGATATTAGGATTGTATGTACATGGACATTTAATCTTAGATAACAGCATACTGTATTTTAATTCTGTGTTAATATCTTTAAAATCAACAGAACCGATTTCATCAACTATTTGTTTTTTTATAACAAAGACTCCGGAGTCTGCGCTTGCTGCAAGTCCGAACAATGATCTTGCTTTTCTCATAAAATTCATATGGTATTTTTGATATGCAGCTTTAATTTTATCAACAGGACCAAGATTGTCTGTTAGAATAAGTGTTTCACCGCTCAATGCACTGTTGTTAACAAGTGCTGCATTTACCGTTGTTAAAAAACTTGCAGGGATGCTTCTGTCTGCATCAATAAAAACATAAGAATCAATAGTCTCATCTTTTGATAATCTTTCGATTAGTATTGAAATAGCTTGATCCTTTCCGACAGTTCCGACGTCTTTTATATTAATTAAATTTACAAAAGATTCATTTGTAAACAACTGTTCCGAATTATCGCTGCAATTGTCAAGAATAACAAAAACCCTAAAATTATCTACAGGATAATCTTGCATTTTTAGTTCTTTGATAAGGTTTTCTAATGTAATGCGGTTGTTTCTTGCATATATAACAACTGCCAAGTTGTCTTTTTCATCGTATTGAGAATAACGTTTTTCTATTTTAAACGGTTTGTCGTTCAAATTCCTTATAGCTAAGGCTAAAAAATATAATGAATATATTGCAACATAAATATATAAAATATCTAAAATAAATTCCATAATAATCCTTCCTTGGCAACATTTTATTTGAAACACTTACAAAAATCTATTACATGTTAATAAATGTAATAACTATAAATTTTATGTTATATTAGTTTTATGATAGAGTTACTTATTTTGTATGTCATATTAAAACGAGATTATACAATGTACGCAATTCAAAAGCGTATTGAAGAAAATTTTGCGCCGTTTACAAAACCTAGTTTTGGTGCATTAAAGCCGGCATTAAGGAGATTGGAAGAAAAAGGAGCGCTTACTACTCGTAAAATGATGTCTGATGGCGGCAAGTTGTCTGTTTTTTATGAAATTTCAAGGAACGGTATAAATGAATTAAAAAAATTGCTTTTAGAAGATTTGAGCGATAATCCTCTTCAGTTTTTATCAAATGCAAGGGTAAAACTTGCTTGCTGCGACTGTCTAGATTGTGATGAAAGAAAAAGACTGTTTTTTATTATTAAATCGAGAGCAATGCAGTTTAAAAATTATGCACAAAATATCTTAACTGATGAGTATAAACAAATAAATTTCTATCAGAAAGTGATATTGGATAATACAGTTTGTGAATATTCAAATTTTATAAGTATAATCGAAGGTCTGGAGAAAGATAATGCCCGCAATAGTTAGCTCTGTATTAAAGGGTTCTACTGCCGAAGAAATCGGTATTAAATCCGGTGATATTATTCTGTCTGTTGACGGTGTGGAGATGCAGGATCTTATTGATTTTAATTTTTTGTGCAAATCAGAAGAAATATCTATTGAAGTAAAAAAGGAAAATTCGGAAATTGAAGTTATAGAACTTGAAAAAGATTATGATGATAATCTTGGTATAGTATTTGAAAGTGCTGTTTTTGATAAGGTAAAACCTTGTTTAAATCATTGTGTTTTTTGTTTTGTAGACCAACAACCTGACGGTTTAAGGGACACTCTTTATGTAAAAGATGATGATTACAGACTTTCATATTTGCAAGGTACATATATTACCCTTACAAATTTAAAAGAAGAAGATAAAGAAAGAATAAAGAGGATGCATTTAGGACCGTTTTATGTCTCAGTACATACGACTAATCCTGAATTAAGAAATAAAATGCTCAGAAATCCGAATGCAGGAAAAGCCCTGGATAACTTGAAATGGTTTAGAAAAAATAAAATTCCTTTTCACGCTCAAATAGTTTTGTGCCCGGGGTTGAATGATGGGAAAGAGCTCGAGAGAACATTATCTGATTTAGCTAAATTAAAAAACACGGTATTGTCAGTCGCAATTGTTCCTGTTGGAATTACTCAATTTCGAAAAGATTTTTTAAAACCGGTTGATAAATTATGTGCCGAACAGACAATAGATATTGCGTCAAAATACAAAAGAGTATGCTGCTCAGATGAATTTTTTATTTTAGCGCAGAGAAAAATTCCTTCTGCCAAATATTATGGAAATTTCTGCCAGCTCGATGATGGTGTCGGGGCAATCAGAGCTCTTTTAGAAGATTTTAAAAAACAAAAATTGCCTTCTAAATTAAACAAACCATATAAAATTTCATTTGCAACAAGTGCTGCAGCAAAGTATGCTTTTGATTTAATTTCAAAAAAAATGAATAAAATAAAAGGACTTACAGTATCGGTAAATCCTGTCGAATCAAAATATTGGGGTGAAAAAATTACGGTAGCTGGGCTTATTACAAGTGGGGATTTGATTAGAACTGTCAAAAATTTAGACTCAGACATTGTTGTGGTGCCTTCTGTTATGTTAAAACCTTATACGGAATATTTTTTAGACGGCAAAACTCTTTCTTATGTTAAACAAAAAACAGGAAAAAATTTCTTAGTTGTTAAAGATGTTTATTCCATGAAAGAAGTCGTAGACTATATCAATACGCTTTGATTATTTCTTTGCAGTTTTATTAATAATTGACGGATTATTAACCCTAAGTGCGAAATAAGGTTGAGTTTTGTCCTTTTCTTCTAAGAATAAAACAAAAGTGTCATTAAAATAAAAATATCTGGGTTCTGTATAATGTCCCGGGCCGACTGATGTCAGTTTAGTTACTATTACTGCTTCTGATTTCAATTTTACTCCTTCATTGTCCATTTTAAATTCAACAGTTTCAAGAGCTTTATCAATCATAAAATCAGTTCCTATTATGTGCTTTCCGCAAACTTCATTAAAAGGCTTTTCTTGATAAAGTTTAATTTCCGGAACTTTAAAATAATCCTTGTGCCCAAACCATTTGTTACCTTCATAAGTTTGGGCTTTATTTTGCATGTCTGTGTAAAATTTGTCAAAAGTCTTGTCATCATTAGTTCTGTATAAATAAACTATGTCATCCCCTTGGGTATAAAGCTTGACAGCATAATCATCTTTAGAGTTGTAAAACATAACTCCGATATTATTAGATAATGAGTTATTATTTTGAGGTTTTATTCCAAAATATTCAACTTTTTCATCAGTTTCACCAAATTTATCAGGCTCCAGTTTATCGAAAGCTTTAATAAATTTAAAATCTTTTTTCAGCATTGCATAGATTACATATTTGCTTGGAGCAGTTGTCCAATCTATTGAATTTATAATGTCACTTGTTTCATTAAATTTGTCTTTAATACCTTTAACAATTTTGTTTTTTAATTCTTTTGATGCTAAACCCCAAGTTTTGTAATAAGAATTTTCAGAAATATACTCTGCTTTGAATTCTTGTTTGTTTAAATCTTTAACTAATTGAGGTGTTCCACCCGAAAATTGTATATCGCCTTTTACAACTTCATCCATCAAATCGTTCCAAACCAATTGGAATGTACCGACCCATAAACGGTTATCGGCTTTTGATTCCGAGGACATTAGAGGTAATACTTCAAGAGTGGATACTTTTTGCTCTTTTTTAAGAAAAGCGCAGCCGCTTGCTATAATAAAAATCATTAAAAGTATAAGTATTTTTTTCATTTATTTTCACCTATATTTAAAAACCTAAAAAAACTTTTGCAAAACCCCTTAGGGTTGTCCTCATGTAGAATATTTGTCCCGGAATAATATTTTTCGTAATTTTTTATAATGTTGTCAGGCAAATCTTCACCAATTTCAAGAGTTTGAGAAATAAATTCAAGATAGTCATCTTGTTCTTCTCTATAAATATTATCACGATTCCTTAAATCTTCGTCAGCTTCATAATGAACCAATGCGTGGTATGCAGCTTGAATGCTCCTATCCTCAGTATCTCTGGGAAATTGCAATATAGCCTCTCTCACACATATTTGAGAAATTAAAACTTTTCTTATTAATTCAGCAACAAGAGTTCGTTCTTCGTTCATACCAAAATATCTTGAGTATTTTTGTCTATAAATTTTATCATATCAGTAATGCTGCCGTTAAAATAATCTTTTGAAATCGATTTGATAGCATCCATTGCCATTTCTTCTTTGGTCATAGCAGCTTTATAAAAGAATTTTTTGCCGGATTTGTATCGCACTAAAACTGATTTTACCGTTAATCGGTCCATAACTGTTTTTATGGTAGTATACGCTCTTTGAGTGCCATTAGATGACAAATCGTCAACTACATCCTGTATGGATATATCTTTATCTTCATCATAAGATGTCAGTTTCCATAAAGAATTTAAAATATCAATTTCTAAGCTGCCGCACACCATAAAACATACCTTTCCTATCTACTACTAACATTGTAACACAAGTGAATATTTTTTCAAGCTTGTTTTATAAAATCGTTACAATCATTGAACATTAAATAAATCTTCTTCTTTTTTATAGTTTGTATTTCTTTTTCTTATTTTTTTATTTCTTTTTTTAGTTTTATCAGAAACTTTTCGGTATGCGTTATCAATAGAAATTTTTGTTAAGGCTGTACCTTTACGTTTGTCATAAAATGTAAGCCAAAATTTTCTATCAATATTATCTACAGCAAAAGATACTCTGCCTGCAAATTTGTCTCCGGGACGAATTTGTTTGAACATAAGCTTTGTGTCCCCAAATATTGAAGGCCTAAAAACTGAATTGTAATCGTTTACAAGTGCCATATCCAGTCCGGAAAAAGTTTTGTCAGACATGTTGGATATCATTATTGTTAAAGTTATTGTATTAACTTCTCCAAAGGGGTCTTTTTCGTGTTTTATATCACTTATCATGATGTCTAATCCCGGGTAAAACATTTCATGCTGCATAAGTGCTGATTCTTTATATACGGGGAGCGGAACAGTTGTATTTACTTTTACCCTTATTTGATCGCCCGGAGCTATCAAAACATCGTGACCTTTTCTGATTAAAGCCATTCCAAGTCCTATTGCTCCCCCGACTGCTGCTCCGCCGGCTAAAGTGTAACCTTGTGATGCAATTGCAGCTTCAATACCCAGCCAATTTAGGGCAAGAAATCCTCCAACAGCACCTCCTGCAACAGTGTATCCAACATCCTGCGCAACAATTTTTGCCGTTTCTGCAACAGGATGAAGTTTTGTGGTCATTTTCCCTTCTATTGGAATTTCTCTGCCGTCAGGCGTGATTAAATAATCAAAATCAAGTTCAATCCAGCCTGCTCTGCCAAGTCTTTTTGGGTCTGCTCTTTGAGTTATTTTCCCGTGAGCAACAGTTCCTTTTGGGATAATTACTCCTTTATCGCCTTTAACTTCATCTGTTACTTCGGCAAAAAATTCATCTCCTTCAATATTTATTGAGCTGTCTAAGACTTGTGATACAGTCATGTTTATAATGTCTTTTCTTTCGAGATGTTCAATTTTTCCTGTAAATAATTCATCTTGTATTTGTTGTTCAATTTTGTCATTAACTTCCGCGTGGCCGTGCAAAACATCGTCACAGAATGCTATGTTTCCTGAGCAAAATATTAATAATAAAAATGTAGCTATAAATCTTTTCATAACAGGATTATACATCATATCTTTAAAATTTCAAAAATATTGACATAATTGGCAAAAATAAGTATCATAAGCATATGAATAGAAAACGTTGGTACGATATTGATCCTACAGTCAGCAGAGCTGTTGCAAAATTAGAAAAAGCTGAAGAATATATTCAGATTCGGTGTGCTGATTTTATTATAGACAGGTTAAAAAATATTGATTTTAACATGGAATTATCATTAGATGATCAATATAATTATATTCTCAGACGTTGGTATGATAAGAATATAAAAGTTTCTCATGCTATGGAATATTTAAAAAATGCTCCTGTAGATGTGAGAAAAGAGCTTGCATTAGAAATTATTGATTTTATAAAAGAATATACAGATTACGCAAAAAAGTTTTAAAAATAATTGTAAATAATTCTTAACAAAAAGCAATTATTTATTCCTAATATATTTTATATATATAAGGGGATATTATGGGATACGAAACTGCTATGTTAAATATGGGTTTATTTCAACCAAATTATTTTGGCAATTTCTTTATGCCATATTCTCAAATGCCTCAATATTACCCTTCTTTATTTGCATTTAACAATCAGTATAATCCATTTAATTTTTATCAAAACAACTTATATAATAATTGTTTTAACTATAATCCAGTTAATTACACTTTTAATCCCGGCTTTTTAAGCCCAAATTATTCAAATGCCAATTCAAATGCTAATTATTCAAATAATATCTTTAGAAGTGTATCTCAAAATAATAATATCCAATTAACAGAAAGTATTCCGGTAAAACGAGATGGGCTTGGCGGTGTTGTTAGTTCCACAGCAAAAAGTTACGTAGGAAAAGTTAACAATGATGCTGAAGGCAATCGTCTGTTTTCAGGTGGCAAATGTCAAGCTTGGTGTCAGGATTTTGTGTCATCAATCTTGAGAAAAACCACAAAAAATTTACCTAAATTAATGACAACAACATCTTCTCCTGTAGCATTCAAAGATAAGGCAAAAGAAATCGGATGCTATAAATCAGTTCCGACTGCTAATAGAACTGAATGGGCAAGTAAGAATATTCATAAAGGTGATGTTCTTGTAAAAAAAGGCTCAGGCAAAAGCGGTCTTCATGTAGCAATAGTTGATCGTGTGGAAAACGGAAAAATATATGCAACAAGTGGAAATTCAAGTAATGCTGTAAAAAACAGTACATATGACATACGTAAAGGGGATATTTATGGCGTTGTTGATATTCAAAAGGCAGAAGGACTAACCGCATAGCTCTTTTTAAGTTTAATTATAGTGTATTGAATATTGATTAACTTTGTTCGCTATTGACATAAATGTGTTTTAATTTTATTATACAGAGTCATGAGGTTCTTGGGGAATTAAGTTTGGAAACAAAACTAAAAAAGATAAAACAAGAAATTGAAGAAACTGAATTGAATTTGCGGATTTGTGACAGTCGTATTCATCATATGCATAATATGAGGAGTTTTAATCTGTCTGATGCATATTTAAAAAAAGACTATGAGTCTCAAATAGGTAAGGATACTTATACAAGAATCCATTTGCAAAACAAACTTCGTAATTTGATGATGAAAAGTTTTGAACTTCAAGAGAGGATTCTAAACGGAGAGATATATGAATAATAAAGAATATGAACAATGGCGGGAATCAAGTTTTAAGGCACTTATTCCTTTTATAGTTTTTGTATTCTTTTATTTTGGATTTTCTCTTTTGACAAAAGATTTTTCAAAAGTTCCGATGACGGTTGCTTTTATCATATCTTCTGCAACTGCGCTTATTTTAAATCATAAAGAAAAATTGAGTAAGAAAATAGAGCTTTTTGCTTTAGGTATGGGCAATAAAGATATAATGATAATGTGCATGATATTTATTTTAGCCGGTGCTTTTACTGCTACAGCGCAAGCTGTTGGTGGTGTTGAGGCTGCTGTTAATATTGCTCAATATTTCATTCCGACTCAATTTATGGTGTTGGGTCTTTTTGTGATATCAGCGTTAATATCATTGTCTATTGGAACGTCGTGTGGAACTATTGCGGCAATTGTCCCAATTGCTGTTTCAATTTCTCAATCTGTCGGATTTGAACCTTCTGTTGTGCTGGGTGCTACAGTTGGAGGTGCTATGTTCGGGGATAATATGTCGTTAATATCTGATACAAAAATTGCAGCAAGCAGAACACAAAATGTTGAAATGCGTGAAGAAATGTTTTTTAACTTAAAAATTATAACATTGCCTGCAATTTTGTGTATTATTTTATATTTAATGCCTATTTTTACAGCAACTGCAGGCACTTCTGCTGCAAGTTTGCCGACAATTGACAATTATATTAAAGTTGCTCCTTATATACTTCTTTTGATATTGGGTATTTCCGGAATAAACGTAATGTTTCTTTTGCTTTTTGGAACTATATTGAATACTATTATCGGTATTTCATACGGAATGTTTGATATATTTTCTGCGTTTTCATATATTGGTGTCGGAACAACAAGCATGGCAAATACAATAGTTGTTGCTATGTTAGCAGGCGGTTTATTGCTTTTGGTAAGATATAACGGCGGAATAACTTTTATTATAAATGAAACCGAGAGATGGATTAAAAGTAAAAAAACTTGTGAAATAGGCATTTGTTTTTTGGTTGGAGTAATAAATCTTTTTACGGCAAATAATACGGTTGCAATTATAACATCCGGCTCAATTGCAAGAGAAATATCAGAAAAATTTAAAATAGATCCAAGAAGGACAGCGAGTCTTTTGGATACAACATCCTGCTGCGTTCAGGGGATGATTCCTTATGGGGCTCAGATATTGATAGCGGCTGCTTTGTCTGCATCAATAGGAGTTAGTTCATTTACTATTATGAAAGGTCTGTTTTATCCTGTACTTATGGCATTTGGGTTGTTGTTTTCTATTTTAAGAACAAAAGACTAATTGTTTGTTGTATAATTTTTGTGTATGACTAATCAGTTTAAATTTTATGCTAATGAACTTTTGAACATTGCCCTGCCCATAATTCTTGGAAATTTAGGGTTTATACTTATTGGTGCCGGAGATGTTTTGATTGCCGGCAGGCATTCGACAGATACGTTAGCTGCAATATCTATAGCGACAGCTATAACTAATTGTATACAAACGTTTGGAATAGGCTTGATTTCAAGCGTTTCACCTTTGCTTTCAAATTACAGAGGGCAGAAAAAACAAGCAAAAAAATATTTTTTCCCGACATTGAGATTTGCAATGACTTTAGGTGTTATAGTTATGCTTTTAGTCTTACTTTCAATTTTAATGATTGATAAAATAGGACTTGAAGCAAAATTGGTTCCTATGGTAAAGCAGTATATGTTTATTACCGCTTTTGCAACTTTCGGTGGGTATTTGCATGCTGCTGTAAAAGAATTTTTGCAGGCTTTTGAAATTGTTTTGTTTCCGAACTTGGTAACGGCATTTGCGGTTATTTTAAACATAGTGTTGAATATAATCTTGGTATTCGGATTTGGACCAATTCCGTCTTTAGGTGTCTTAGGACTTGCTGTGGCGAGTCTTCTCGTACGGTATTTTATGGGATTTGTTTTACTGATATATTGTTTTACTGTTATGCGGTTTAACGATTACAAGGATTTTGACTATTATAAAGGATTGATAAAAATTGGAATTCCTATTTCAACTGCAATTTTGGTTGAATTTGTCGCATTTAATAGTATTGCAATAATATTGGGCAGAGTGGCCGGAGTATATGCAGCTGCTCAAAATCTTGTATGTACGCTTACAACTATATCTTTTATGGTTCCTCTTGCTATATCAAATGCTATTGCCGTAAAAGTAGGTTTCGCAAATGGCGCCGGAAATATTTTGGATTTAAAGAAATATTCATTTGTCGGTATAGTTATGTCAGTTATATTTATGTCTTGTAGCGCAATAGTTTTTGCTTCATTCCCTGAAGTTTTAGTTGGTTTGTTTACAAAAGACGAACTTCTTATTAAAGTTTCAGTTCCTGTAATATATATATTGTCGCTATTTCAAGTGTTTGACGGGCTCCAGGTGTCTTTGGCAGGTGTATTCAAGGGCATAAAAAAGACTGGAACAGTTTTATTTGCGAATTTTGTTGCTTATTGGTTAATATCGCTACCTTTAGGTTGTTTATTATCGTTTAAATATAATATGAATATTAGCGGCTTTTGGCTTGGGTTAGTCTCCGCAGCGGTAATATTATGTATAATTATGACTTTTATGTTGTTAAGAAATATCAGGAAACTTGAAAAGAGAATTTAATTTATGATAATATAAGACTTGGAGGTAGATATGGAAGAACAGAGAACATTTATAGCAGTAAAACCTGATGGCGTCAAAAGAGGTTTGGTTGGGGAAATAATTAAAAGATTTGAAAATAAAGGTTTTAAACTTATCGGATTGAAGATGCTTGATGTTACACCAGAAATGGCAGAAAAACACTATGGTGAGCATAAAGGAAAACCATTTTATCCCAGATTAATCAGATATATTCAAAGTGGTCCTATTGTTGCTATGGTTTGGAAAGGTTATAATGTTATTGCAGGTGCAAGGCATTTGATGGGAAAGACAAATCCTGTTGAAGCTGAAGTTGGTACAATCAGAGCTGACTACGCTCTAATTATGGAATATAATGTAATTCACGGTTCTGATTCTGTAGAAAGTGCAGAAAGAGAAATTGCAATTTATTTTAACGAAGATGAATTATGTGATGAATATGAAAATATGGCTGAAAGCGTAATTACGGATTTAGGCTAAAATTTTTGAAATTTTTCTACATTGCTCATAAGGTATTTGAGGAATCTCTTCGAATTTGAAAGTTATATAATGCAAGACAACGCACACGAATATTTTAAATACGATCTTGTTCACACTTGTTCTCAAACAGGTGCGCGTGCTGGTGTTTTAACAACTCCGCATGGAACTGTCCTTACTCCGATTTTTATGCCGGTGGGAACTAATTCTGCCGTAAAAACTTTAACTTCAGATCAAATAATGGATACCGGAGCCCAAATAATGCTCTCTAATTCGTATCATCTTTATTTGAGAGCAGGTACAAAGTTAATTAAACAATTTGGAGGAATTCATAGCTGGATGAATTGGCATAAGCCTGTATTGACGGATTCCGGAGGATTTCAGGTATTTTCTCTCAGCCATTTAAACAAAATAGGTGAGGATGGTGTAGAATTTAGAGATCCAAAAGACGGGAAAAAACATTTCATAAATCCGGAAATATCGATGGAAATTCAGCAGGATATTGGTGCGGATATAATTATGGCATTTGATCAGTGTGCTCCTTATCCTTGTGACTATGACACTGCAAAGAAAGCAATGGAACGTACTCACAGATGGTTAGAGAGGTGTTTTAAGGCAAAAACTAATCCAAGACAAGCTCTTTTCCCTATTGTTCAGGGCGCATTTTATGATGATTTGAGAAAAGAAAGCGCAAGTATTATATCTTCATATGATGCGGTTGGTTATGCAATAGGCGGTCTTAGTGTCGGAGAAGATAAGGAAACAATGAACCATTTTGTAGAATATACAGCTCCTCTTTTACCACATAACAAACCTCGTTATCTAATGGGGGTCGGTACTCCAGAAGATCTTTTAGATGGTATAAAACGCGGAATTGATATGTTTGATTGTGTTCTACCAACTCGTAACGCAAGACACGGTTCGTTCTTTACTCCGTATAGTAAGAAAAATATTAAAAATA
>CACYCU010000195.1 GCA_902772945.1 uncultured bacterium
GGTGACAACATTGGTGCTTTGCTTCGTGGTATCGATAAAACTGATATTCAACGTGGTCAAGTACTTGCAAAACCTGGTACAATTCACCCACATACAAAATTCACAGCAAACGTTTACGTATTGACAAAAGAAGAAGGTGGACGTCACACTCCATTCTTCCCTGGATATCGTCCTCAGTTCTATATCAGAACTACTGACGTTACAGGTTCAATCAAATTTGATGGTCAAATGGTAATGCCTGGTGATAACGTTGTTATGGAAGTTGAACTTATCGCTCCTGTAGCAATCGAAGAAGGTATGAGATTTGCTATTCGTGAAGGCGGCCACACAGTTGGTGCCGGTGTTGTTGACAAAATTCAAGCTTAGTCTTTTGAAACAACATAAAGAATATAAAAACGAGTCATATTTGACTCGTTTTTTTTCTGTTATTTAATATGTGTATGGAAATAAGTATAGATTGCAAAAAATTTTACATCAGGGCTGTTGCTGTTTTGTTTCTAGCCTGTCTGTTTATCGGTTTATTTTCTATATACACATATATTAGCAACAATCAAGGCGTAAAAATATCTTGTGAAAAGGCTCAAGATATATGCCGTGTTGAAGAATCAAGATTGTTTTTAGGTAAAAATGTTCAAGAATTTCCGTTTTCTTCAATTGTTGGTGACGCTTATAGGCATACTGTCGGATGTCAATACGGAAGATGCACTTATAATATAAAAATACCTTGCAGTATAAATAATCAATATAAAGATATACAAATTTATTCGTATACACGCAGAGGTGAATTGTTACAGTGGATTGTGAACAGGTTTAATGAGCTTAAAAATAATGAGGAATTCATAAAAAGTGACAAGTATAAAGGTTTCTCTGTAAATACCGGCGATATGCCAAAAAGGATTGAATTTGTCCATATTTTATCTGTTTTGTTCTTTATTGTGTCGATTTGGATGATTTTTCTAATTCCGTTAAAAATTGAATTGCTTTTTGATGACAAGTCGATGAATGTTATTTATGGATATTTATTTAGAAAATCCGTTAAAACAGTAGATTACTCAAACATAAAAGAGTTTTCATTCTGCAATAAAATGAACATTACATACACACTAACATACTTACCGAGAAATAGGGGCTTGCATGAAGCTATTGCAGATTTTACAAATGAAAAAGAGTGTCTTGAAGTATTAAACGAGATAAATAATTTTATGGCAAACAATACGAAATTTTAAAAATTTAAAAATTCAGCCAAAGATAGATTAAAAGCTTTAGCCAGCTGATTTACTTTTGAAAAGCTAATATCATTTGAAGCTGTTTCAATATTTCCTAATGTCGAGCGAGCAATCCCTGAATATACAGATAAATCATCCTGTGTATATTTATTAATTTTCCGTAATTCTTTTATTCTATTTGCAAGTTTTCTTAACAATTGCTTGTTCATAAATTGATTGTCCGCTATAATGACAAAAAGTACAAACCGTCTCACGGACAAAATATGGAGATATATGGTTAAAAAAAGAATATTAATAGACTTGGATGGAGTATTAAACCAGTACGGAAAAGAGTTATATAACGAAAATTATATACCGCAAATACAATTCGGTGCTGTTGAGTTTATAAAAGAATTAAATAAACAAGGCGATTTATATTTATTTACCTCAAGAAATTTATTGCTCGCTGCAAAATGGCTTTGTGACAATAAAATTGACATGTATTTTAAAGATATAACTAATATAAAATTGCCCTCCTATCTCTATATTGATGATAGATGTATATGTTTTAAAGGAGAATATAAAAAAACATTAGAGGAAATAAAACACTTCAATGTCTATTGGAAATAACAAAGCCTGTATTTATATCAATTGTTTTAGGTCATCTGCAATTAATTCAGGTTTCAAACGGTAACGTGTCATTAGTTCATCATAAGGTGTTCTATCCGTAAATTCTTTAAATGATCCGTAATTCAAAACTTTTATATCAGAATTGCCGTAGTATCTTGTAATCTTTTCGCCAAATCCGCCGTCAAGTTCTCCATTTTCAAGAGTTATCACGACTTTGTGGTTGTTTTTCAGATTTTCTAAAAGATCTTTATCAATACCTGTAATAAATCTCGGATTAATCAATGTTGCATTAAATCCAAAACGATTTTTTAGTTCTGTTTTTACTGATTTGCCGAGTTCAAAGAAATCACCCAAACCCATAATTGCAACTTTTTCACCGCTTTCTTCAACTTTAAATTTGTTTAAAATAGAATAATCAGTATTATCTTTTTCTCCTGAAGATGTCAAAGTTCCTGCGGGAACCCTGATTGCAACGGGATGCTCATTTTGGCTGTATGAGTATTCAAGCATTGCAATGTATTCTTCCTTGCTTGTTGGTGCAAGATAAACCATATTTGGAATATTGCTGATTAAAGGTATGTCAAAAGTGCAAAGGTGTGTGCAGTCTGCAGGAGAAATTCCGCCCCAATGAATGAGCATTGTGATGGGAGAATTGTTCAAGCATAAATCTTGTGACATTTGGTCATATGTTCTTTGAACAAATGAACTCATTAAGTTTAATATAGGTTTTGCACCGGCTTTTGCAAGAGCTGATGAATATGCTACAGCGTGTTCTTCAGCGATACCTACATCTGTATAATTTTTTCCGAGTTTATTTCTAAATGATGAATCAAAACCAAATACTCCCGGAGTTCCTGCGCATATAGCAATCGTCGTCTTATTTTCTTGAATTTTATTTAATATAAAATCTTTTGTAATTGAGTTATAATCTTCTTGAAATTCTGCCTGTTCATCCGGTTTTGCATCAAGAGTGTGAGGCATAATCCAGTGGAAAGCTTCTCGATTTTCTTCTGCTACTTTTAGACCGTGCCCTTTTTGTGTGTGAAGGTGAACTATTGTCGGCTTATTTATATCTTTTACTTGTTTAAAGGTTTCGATAAGTTTTTCTATATTGTTGCCTTCTTCAACATAATAGTATTCAAAACCAAGAGTTTTAAAGAAATTGTTCTGAGACTGTCCTGTTGTGTCTCTTAATTCTTTTAAATTTTTGTACAATCCTCCGTGGTTTTCTGCAATGGACATATCGTTATCATTAATTAAAATTATTATGTTAGAATCAAGAGTTGCAGCATTATCAAGTCCTTCAAGAGCTTCTCCGCCGCTTAATGAACCATCGCCAACGAGTGCAACGACGTTATAGCTTTCACCTTTCAAGTCTCTTGCTTTTGCAAGACCGCAAGCCAAGCTTGCTGCTGTAGATGTATGTCCTACGGTAAAAAGATCGTGTTCACTTTCTTGTGGAGCTGTGTAACCTGTATATTTAAGATATTTGTCAGAGTCAGTAAATCCTTCTTTTCTTCCTGTTAAAATCTTATGCGGATAGCATTGGTGAGATACGTCAAATACAATCTTATCTACTGGAGAGTTAAATACATAATGAAATGCGATTGTGGTCTCTAAAATCCCTAAATTCGGTCCCATATGACCGCCGGTTGTGTTTACTTTTTTTATGATTAAATCTCTCATTTCATCTGCGAGAGTGTTTAGTTGTTCTAATGATAATTTTTTTAAATCTTTAGGGGTGTTTACGCTGTTTAGAATTGTCTCTGTAATCATATTCTCTCCTTTTTTTTTTTTTTTTTCAGATTGGCGGATTAAAAA
>CACYCU010000196.1 GCA_902772945.1 uncultured bacterium
TATTTCGGCTCAACCCGCCCGACAAGATTCAGAAGCAGTTTCTTCCCGTTCACGGAACCGTCTGCAGAAGTTGACGTTCAGTGTATTATGTGCCAAGGCAAAGGATGCCGTACTTGCAGCGGTACAGGCTGGCTTGAAGTTCTCGGCTGCGGTATGGTTGACGTAAATGTCTTGAGAGGAGTCGGAATCGACCCTGATGTTTATACCGGATTTGCATTCGGTATGGGCGTTGAACGTCTTGCTATGCTGAAATATGCTGTAGATGATATCAGACTCTTTTTCAACAACGATGAAAGATTTTTAAAACAGTTTTAATTGACTACTTTATTTAATCCATGCGGTTTGTCGACATTACGATGAAGATGGGTTGCAATTTCCAGTGCTAATAGTTGTATTATAACTATAATGCAGAAAGATTTTACAATGGAGCTTTCGCAATTTATGTCAATATTATATTTTGACTTAACTTTTTCGTTAGAACTTCCTATAATGCACAAAATCGGTTTATAGTCATCTGTGATTTTATTCAAGTTTTTTATAGCAGTATAATTCATTTCATCAACTGATATATATATTAAAGCTTGTTTATTATTTAATACGGCAACATGTCCGTGCATAAATTCACCTAAAATGCTTGAATAAACATTTATATATGAGGTTTCTTTAATTTTTAAAGAAGCTTCTTTTGCAAGGGCATATGAAATGCCATCTGCTGTGACAACCATATTTTTGTATTTTGAAATATGGTTTGCAATATTTTTTATTTTTGAATGAAGTTTATATGTATTTTCAATTTCAGTTGATAAATTTTTTAAATCTTTTATGTAAGGTATTATATCAATTCCTTTGTGTGCAGCATATTTCAATACTAATAGAGTTCCGCAGAGCATTTGTGTTGTTAACGATTTTGTTGCGGCAATGCTTTTTTCTTCTCCGGCATGACAATCTATCTGAAAGTCAGAACCTTCCCATATAGAAGAACCTTTTTTGTTAGTTATACATAGGGTACGCATTCCTAATTCTTTTGCTTTTTGTAGTGCTGAATTTGTATCAGAAGTTTCACCGGATTGAGTAATAAATACATAAAGTATTGTGCTTTCATGCGGAACTGCTGATTTTAAAAGGAATTCACTGGAATAAATAGCTCTGGCTTCAATATTTGCAATATTCCCAAACAAATCGGCAGTATATCTTGCACAATGGTATGAGGAACCGCTTGCAACTAGCACAACTTTTTGAATATCTGTCGGAATGTCAAATTCTATGTAGTTGTTGTCATTGATATGTGTACGCAAAAGATTGTCCAGAACGTTTGCTTGTTCAAAGATTTCTTTTTCCATACTTGATTTTTGTTTTTTTAGAAAAAACATAATTTTTATCCTAATATTTCTTTCAGGATATCATTAACAGATTTTGGATTAGCTCTTCCTTTTGTTTCTTTCATAACTTGTCCTACAAAGAATCCCAAAAGTTGAACTTTTCCGCCTCTGTATGCTTCAACTTGCTGTGGATTTGCATCAACAACTTTTTGTACAATTTCTTTAATTGCACCTTCATCGGAAATTTGACTCAAGCCTCTTGCCTCAACAATCTTTGAAGCCGGTGTTCCGTCTTTCATCATATCTATAATGATTTGTTTTCCGATATTGTTAGATATTATATTCTTTTCAATCATTGCAATTAATTCTGCAAGATTTTCAGGAGTTAATTTTGTATCTGTTATTTCTAATTTTTCTTCTTTTAAATAAGCTGCGATTTCGCCCATGATAAAGTTTACGGCAATTTTGGGTGATGCTCCAAGCTTTAAAACTTTATCAAAGAACAGTGCAAGTCCCATTTGTTCAACTATCACTGATGCATCATATTCGCTCAATCCTAAAGACATGTATCTTTCTCTTTTTTGTTGAGGTAATTCAGGCATTTTATCTTTAATTTGTTGAACCCATTCTCTTGAGATTACTAAAGGCATTAAATCAGGCTCAGGGAAATATCTGTAATCGTGAGCGTCTTCTTTACCCCTCATTGATTTTGTTTCTCTTGCGTTATCATCCCAAAGTCTTGTTTCTTGAACAACTTCACCGCCATCTTCAACAATTTCGATTTGTCTGTCAATTTCGTATTCTATAGCTCTTTGAAGTGCAGAAAAACTGTTTACGTTTTTGATTTCGGCACGCGTACCAAATTCTTTAGAACCTTTTGGCATAATGGAAATATTAGCGTCGCATCTCATAGAGCCTTCTTCAAGGTTGCCATCGCATACGCCGATGTAACGTACAATGTTTCTAAGTTCTTCCATATAATTTCTGGCTTCTTCAGAACTTCTCATATCAGGTTCAGATACGATTTCCAATAATGGTGTTCCTGCTCTGTTCAAATCTACAAGTGAATAACTTGAACCGGCAATGCCGTCTGCACCGGCGTGAACAAGTTTGCCTGCATCCTCTTCCAAATGTGCTCTTGTTATACCAATTCTTTTACCTTTTATATTCAAGTATCCGTTTACGCATATAGGTTCATCATACTGAGAAATTTGGTAGCCTTTCGGAAGATCCGGATAAAAATATTGTTTTCTGTCAAATTTACATCTTTCAGGAATTTCGCAATTAAGAGCCAATCCTGTTAAAATTCCCATATTAACAACTTCCTTGTTTAATACCGGCAAAACCCCCGGCATACCCAATGTAATCGGGCTGACTAAACTATTTGGTTCGTGCCCGAATTCATTTTCATCAGGTGCAAATATCTTTGACTTGGTTTTTAATTGCGCATGAACTTCTAAACCTATAACAACTTCATATTTATCTCTTAAATCTTCCATAATATCTCCTTATGATTCTATCTTACCATAAACATTTTCATCAAATCAATCAGAGTTTTGTGCATTTTTACATTATGAACTCTAATATAATCAACTTTTCTTTCGATAATAAGGCTGTTAAAAACTGTTGTGAAAATATCCCGTTCTTCGTTGTTATCTATACCAAGAAAACTCTTTCTGGAAATTCCAAGCATTAGAGGATAACCCAAACTCTTGAACTCTTCTGCACGTCTTATTATTTCAAAATTATTTTCTCTGGTTTTGCCAAATCCTATTCCGGGATCAATTATTATATTTTCAATACCTTTTGATTTAGCGAGTTCACATTTGTTTTTTAAGTCAAGATAAATTTCTTCAATAACGTCTTTATATTCAGGAGCGTTTTGCATGTTTTCCGGAGTCCCTTTTGAATGTTGAATAATAACAGGACAGTTATACTTTGCTATTATATCTATCATTTCCTTATCATAATCCAGTCCGGAAACGTCATTAATAATTTTTGCACCGGCTCTTAAGCATTCTTCCGCAACTTTTGCACTGCGGGTATCTATGCTCAAATCAATTTTGTCTTTAGCAAAGTCGATAATGGGGAGAAGTTTTTTTAACTGTTCTTCTGCATCAACGGGAGATGAATAAGGTTTTGTAGATTCAGCTCCTATATCAATAATATCAGCTCCGTCTGCAATCATTTCATCTAAATGTTTTTTCGCATTTTCAAAATCGTTATACATTCCGCCATCAGAAAAAGAATTGTCAGTGATATTTAGAATCCCCACAATGAAGGTATGTTTGGTTAGAGTATTAGAGGATAAATATTCAAAAATTTCTTCTCCAAGTTTTTTTAAATTGAATGGCTGAAATTTTAATTTTTCTGCAACTTTTTTTAACTCTGAAATACTTCCGCCCAAAATACAATCTGACGAGTCAATTTTTCCTGTTATAACATCTTTGTGCGTTGCACAATCAGCTCCGACTGATATTGCGGTTTGCTTTATAATATTTGATTGTGCAGATGTGAGATTATAAATTTTTATATTTTTGTATCCAAATTTTTCAGCAGCTCTATGAATATAAGATTTATCAAATCCTATTTTTTCAATTTCTGTAAGTATATTAGTATCTTTAATTTCCCTAAAAATAAAATCGTGCATAGCATTAGCTTAGCACGATTTTTTATATGTTGCAATTTTTATGCTTGTTTGTCTATAAGGTTTCCTTGAACAGCTTCCGTAGCAACTTTTGCTATATCAGAACAACCGGATATCAGTGTTACCAGACCAAAGCCGTATCCAAGCGTGCCTGCACAACCTCTAAA
>CACYCU010000197.1 GCA_902772945.1 uncultured bacterium
ACATTCGCATCCGTTATAGTATCTTTTGTGAGGTTTACCTTCAGCGTATTTGTTGGTTAATACGCTTCCGCAAGCTTCCATTACGGCGCGGGATGTTATATTTTCGCTTGCAATAAGTTCGATAGTATTTTGTTGTCTGTCCAATTCTTTTTCAATAGCTTCTGCAACAGCAGGATCAACTTTTTTTATGTTATCTAAATTCATATACACTCTCCCTGTTGCATTCATTATAGGCTAAATTTTAAAATCTGACAATATATTAAATTATATTTGAATAAGACATGAAATAGTCCGAAATAACGTTAATTAACATTGGCAAAATCCATATCATAATAGCTGCGCCAAGAACGGGTTTAAATAAGAAACTCAGTTGAAAAACGTTAACTTGCGGTGCTGTTTTTGAAATTACGCCCAAAATAATATCCTGTCCTAATGTTGCCAAAAGAATCGGAGAGGCAATCTGCAATCCCATAAACAAAACATTCGATGACATTTTTATTACATAATCTAGATTAACCAATTCGGTAAGCGGAATTATTGTTGCATCAAGCGGAAAAATTTCAATGCTGTGTACAAGTGCACTTAAAAGCCAATATACTCCGCCAAGTTGTATAAAAATTATCAATCCCAAAAATTGAAAACATTTTCCAACAATGGATACCTGTGATGATGTTGTCGGATCTAAAACCATTGCTGATGATAAACCCATTTGCATATTTACCATATCACCGCCGGCATCAATTGCAAGAAGTATCAACTGTGCAACATAACCTAACAATGCGCCTACAACCATATTCAACAATATAGATAATGCAAAGGATTCTTTTATAATTGTTACATCAGGTTTTACAATTCCTGTCAATACTATTGTTATCAATAGAATAAGGCCAAGTTTTACCATACCGGGCATTTCTTTTCTGTTAAAAACAGGAGCCATTCTGAAAAAACCTAAAAGTCTCGCAAAAATAAAAATTCCTGCAGCAAGATATGCATTCAACATCGGAAACATTTTCATAATATCAGCCAATAGTTGATCCACTATCTATCCTCCCTTAAAACAGGTTTTTTCCGTTCTGGTAAAGAGTTTGTGAAATCGAGTGTAAATGCTGAAATTCCCTCAGTTTCAGAAACATTTGTTTGATTTTCATTAACAGTTACATTTATTGTTTTTATACCGTCATTGGTTTCAAAAACAATGTCAGTTGCTCCTTCGCTTTTTGATTTTAGGATAAGCATGTTTTTAGAATTATCAATAGTAAAGAAAGGTAATATTGATACTATTGTTTCATCTTTTGAATATACAAAATTTACCGGCGTATCCGATAAAATAACATAATCTTCAAACGCTGATACTTGTGTAGGTATTAACAGTATTAAGATTGCAAAAATATATTTTTTCATTATCTGCCCAATATTTTGTTAGTTTCTACGAAATCAGGTTTTGGCATTGGAGTTCTGGGACTCGGAATGTATTTCATTTTTTGTTGTTGATCGATAAACGGAACTTTGCCGGGATTTTTCATAATCTCATCTATATCAGATTGATTTCTAAATTTATCAGTCATTTCTTTTTCAAACGGAGTTGTATATTTGTAATAATTTGCGGGCAATACATAGGATTCCGTTTTTGGAATGTGGTTGAATGCTATTGCAACACCATCAATGACAAAACCTTTTAGCAAATTTATAAAACCCATTCCGCCTATTACAATTACAAGAAATACTCCCAAAATTTTAGGAGCGGCAGCAATTGTCTGTTCCTGAACCTGTGTCACAGCCTGCAAAATACCTACTACAAGGCCTATTCCTGCTGCTACAAGTACGCAAGGCATGGATATTGCAAGCATTAATAAAAATCCTTTTGCTAAATATTCTGTTAAAACTTCCATACAATATCCTTTCTTAATTATAACTTGATACTAATCCCTGTACTATCAATGCCCAACCATCAACTGCAATAAAAATCAAGAGTTTAAACGGCAGTGAAATAATTGTCGGAGATAACATAAACATACCTAAAGCAAGTAATATGTTTGCGACAACAAGGTCAAGAACTATAAATGGTACAAATATTATGAAACCAATTTCAAAAGATGTTTTGAGTTCGCTTATGATAAATGCTGGTGCAACTTGCCATACAGTCAATTCATCCGGATTTTCGGGAGCTTCGCCTTTCGAAAGTTCGACAAAAAATGCCAAATCGCTTTCCCTTGTCTGTTTAAGCATAAACTCTTTCAAAGGTTTTGATCCTTCACTGATAGCTTCAATAATGTTTTGATTTTTTTGATAAGGTACTGAACCAAGATCATACATTTTTTGAAAAGTCCCGCCCATAGTATAAAATGTTAAAATCATTGCAAGTCCAATGATAACAATTGACGGTGGAACTTGTTGAGTACCCATTGCTGTTTTTAACATTGAAAATACAATTACAAATCTTAAAAAGCTTGTCATACAGCAAAATACTAACGGCAATAATGAAAATACCGTCATTACAATAAGCATCTGTATTACAGGATTCATATCCTTTAAAATTGTATCCATTTTTCTTCCCTATATATTATTTACTATGTTTTTAAATACTTTTTTATTTTTTTTGTGATTTGTCTGTTTGGCTGAAAAGTCAACAATAACCGGCAAATCATCTACAGAAGATTCAGTATTTTGTTCTACATATTCATTTCCGTTAAGTCTTGAAATAAGAGATGTTCTTTCTGCATCAGAAGCTACTAAAAATCTTTCTTTTCCTGCTCTTATAACGTATAGATTTTTGCGTGGAGCTAAAGTAATACAATCTTCTACATTCAAAAATTTTGAATTAGAAGTTCCGCTATAAGAAAATTTCTTATAAACGAATACGGCAAGGAAAATAACGCCTATCATTGCCGCCGTATAAACAATAAAACTTAAAAAATATCCGCTCATTATATATCCTCATCCTCAAGTTCAAAGTCACTATAATCAAATTCTTCTTCTTCGTTTTGATTATTATTATTTTCTTCAGGTACGTTGTTTTCTTCGATTTGTTCTGCAGGGCTTACTTCTTGCTCTTCTGTAATTTGTTCAGAATTTTCAACAATATTTTCTTCAGGAGTAATTTCTTCTTTTCCTGCAACGACTTCTTCAATTTTTACACCGTATCTGTCATTTACAATAACAAGTTCACCCCTTGCAATTGCTTTATCTTCAACGCTGAGTGTAATTTTGTTATCGTAAATTGAAGTCAAATCAACAACCAGTCCTTTTTCAATATTTTTCAGTTCTCCGAGAGTTATTTTAACAGTATCGAATTTTGCAGTCATTTCGACTTCAATACTGTCCCAAAGATTTGTGTTTTCTTCCATCTCGTCTTCTCCTCCCTCATTATCAAAAGGTATTACCAAACCCAGATTAGGGTTGATATTTATCTCTTTTTCGTAGTCTTTAAATTTTAGTATCATGTGATGAGAGTTGCTGTTGTCAAAAACAACAATGTCATCTTTTTCTATATGTTTGATGTCAATAAGTTTAAATTTTGTTGAACCTACTTCTATGTTTACATCAATTTTACTTGTTGCAAAATCGTCTTCGTTAAACTTTTCTTCTTGTGATGTTATAATATCCGGTTTTAGTAAAACATCAGGTAATGTTACAATAAATTTTCCTGTTGTATTTTTTTCAATATCTTTTAGCAAAAATGTCAGGTGAATAACGTCAAAATTAGTTCGTTTTAAAGTAGGAGGCGCAGGTGCTAAAAGTTTTGTTAAAGAATTGTATACATAATCATTAAAAGCGGTTATTATTTTAGCTTCCAAGTCAGTTAATTTATTAAGATTAAATTTCCCGTTAGCTTTACCGAGAGCCTTATCTAATATTATACTTATTGTTTTTTCAGCTGATCTGAAAAATATGTCATATTGTGCATCTATCATTATTTTAGTTACAAAATATGAATCCTTGTCCATAAGCATATTAATGTTCTTGCTTATTCCAAGCAGAATAAATTGAAATCCGGGCAGAAAAAATTCATCGCTGGCATTTTGTATCACCGATGGATAAGATTTTGCATACCAGTCGTATTGCGCATATAGTTCATTTGTGTTTACAACATTTTGTGCTGACATATCCGCCCCATAACTACCATAGATTATTAATCAAATCTTCACATCAATCATTTAATGGATATTTTTTAAAAATCAAGTTACATATTGACACTTTTCTAAAAAATCGTCATAATAGTGAAAAGGAGTTTAGTTATGAAAGAAGAGTACACCAATCATCAAAGACGCTGGTATGATAAAGATCCTGTTTTGTCGCAGGCTGTTCATACACTTGAGCATACGGATGATGAAACACAAATTAGAATTGCACTAAATCTTATTAAAATTATTATTGAACACAATATTGAAGATGAAAAATTTGAAGCTGTAGAAGATATCATTGATGCAGTCGGTTTAGGGTTGGATGATAACAGAAAAGGTCGTTGGTATGATATTGATACAACTTTGAGAACAGCAATGAACATGCTTCAAAATTGTCCGGATACTACTCAGCACATTATTGCCAAAGAAATGGCAAAGATGGTAGTTGACTGTATTAAAAAAGATGAAGATTCAGAAGAAGAAGAATTATAATTGTATTGTTCTTAAAATCATATAATATCTGTAATTACCCCAATATATTACAATAGAGATAAAATTGTTTTCTAAATCGGTTGCTTCAAGATATGTGTTTGGAGCAGGTTTGCGTTGAGATGACTTTACGTGTTTTCCTATAAAATCATAGAATTTTACATGGAATTTTTGTGATGGAGTCAGTTTAGCTTTTGGCAGATTTTCATCATAAAATCCCATAGGAACCATTTCTTTGTTGTAAACAGGTATAATATATTTTACTTTCCCTGCTTCTTTGAATAATATATACCAATTTCCCTTATGTTCTCTCGGGGTTAAAAGATAATATCCGGGTTCTATTGTTGTTTTTTTGAAAAATAACGGTGAAGTTAATCTGAAAAGAGGGTATGGCGACCAAGAAGTGTGCTCTGTATCATACATCTCTCCGGGGTCAATGTCATGAATATATGAAAAATTTGCAGGTTCCAGATCTCTGTATATTTGTTCATAGCTGCTTTCTTCCGCAAGTGTTGCGCAGCAGGTTAAAAATATTACAAGTATTAATAAAAACTTTTTCATATTTTTTATTTTA
>CACYCU010000198.1 GCA_902772945.1 uncultured bacterium
AAAAGGTGCAAATGTTCCTCAAAGTTTTTATGACAAAACTTTTGCAGTTTCAAAAGATTTAGGTATGAGAAAAGGAAAACAAGTTCATTGTGATCCTGAAGATTTGTTTGCCATTATGTATAATGAATCAAAATTTGATCCTCAATCTGTCAGCAAATCAGGAAAATATGCCGGTTTGATTCAAATGGACAAAGGTACTTATGAAACAGTTTTTAAAAAACCGAGAAAATATACATATGAGCAATACAAAGGATTATCAAGAGACAAACAGCTCGGTGTTGCGCAAGATTACTTGAAATATAGAATAAGAACAGCCGGCAAAGGTCTTGATAAATATATTGACAAAAACGGCAAAATAGATGGCGGTGCTTTGTATGTTTTAGTATGGCGTCCGGGGGATTTTGAAACAAAATCCGGCGCTGAAATCGCAAAAAAGGTAAATATTAAAAGAAATACTATAAAAACAATTAACGAAAAATTAAAAAATGCAAATAAAAATCTTGATAAAAAAGCTTAATTTTTATCAAATCTGTCGGCTAAAAACGTTGATATCAAAGGAATTGCTATGTAATATAAGCCGCCGAGTATCAGGGCAGGTTTGACTACTTTTATTCCTTCAATATATTTGGTCAATTTTGGTGAATTTTTGTTTGCTTCTTTGAAATTTTTAATAAATTTATCTGTTGATTTTTTTGTTATTCCGTTTATCAAATATCCGCCGGAAATACACAAACCTGTTGAAATTCCTGCATTATACATAAGTGCTTTTTTGCGATTTTCTTCTATTTTTTTACTTTTTGATGTTTGTGTAATGAATGTTGCTGTTGCAAGAGCGTCTGTCATGGATATTATGTGCTGTTCAAAGTTTGTATTATGAAATTTTTCAGCCATATTTTTTACGATTTTGGTATCTATTATTTTGCCTATATTTTTGGGCAGACCTGTGAATGTCGGTTGAGATGTGTCAGATTTTTTACCAAAAACTTTTTCCATAAAAGGGGGAATAAGTGCACAAGTCATAACGGATTTTGGAACAGCTATTACAAATCCCAAACCGAGTTTGAATAGTTGTGTTGCAAAACTGTATCTTTTTGATTTGGAGAGTGTTTTTTCACCGGCTTTCAGGGTGTTTATTGTTTCTGTTTTAAGGTATTTTGTCGGATTTTCGTCAATTTTTTTGATTGATTTTGCTAACGGTAAAGATGCGCAAAGCATCAAAAGATATCCTACAGCAGAAGATGCAAGAGATTTTACCGCAGCATATTTTTTATTTTCTTTGTTTGTTTTTGGTGTTGCCATTATAACCAATGGTCTTGCAACTGTTGAGAGAGCAAGCGATGTAGTTGCAACAAAAAGTGCGCCGTTGTCGGCTGCAAATTCCAATCCCTTTTTCAAAAATCTGTTATTGTAAACTGCTTGTACTTTCATTGCGATTTATTATACAATGCTCATAATGAAAATTACAGAATTTGTAAAAAAAGAAGTATCGGGTTGGAAAAGCTATGAAGTTGCAATAATAATTTTTTCTGTTGCGGTAATTTTGTATAATGCAATATTTTTGCATGATAATATAATAGCTGTTTTGTCATCAATTTGCGGGATTTTGTATACAATTATTGCCGGAAAAGGTAAAGTTTCCTGTTATTTTTTTGGTTTGGCGGGTTCCGGGTGTTATATTACACTGGCATTTTTGAATGCATTGTGGGGAAATGCTCTTTTGTATTTATGTTATTATATTCCGATGCAAATTCTTGGGATTTTTAAGTGGAAAAAACATTTGAAATCCGATACTGCAGAAATTATTAAATCAAAATTATCATATAAAAACAGATTATTTTTTGTTTTGGTATCATTTGTCGGATGTTTTTTATCAATATATATTTTAAAATATTTTAACGATAAAAGTCCTGTCATTGACGGTATTACAACATTTTTGTCGGTACTTGGGATGTATTTTACTGTCAGAAGACTAACGGAACAGTGGATTGTATGGATTGTTGTAAACGGTTTGTCTTTTATAATGTGGTTGAATATAGTGTTAAACGGTTCAAAAGTTTATTCAACACTCGTTATGTGGGGAGTGTATTTTATATTGGCAATTTATTTTTATGTCACATGGAATAAAGAAACAAAAATTTCTTTAGAAAAATGTTAACATTTGTTACAAAAATATTATATATTTTAAAGTTTGAAAGCTGAAAATCCGTAATACTACATGAACGTTACGATTTTTGAAAGGAAAATCATGGGATTAGCAGCAGGACAAGCTAGATTGTTAACAATTACAGGCAGAAAATCTGACTGTGAATTTGAATCTATGCGAATTTCTCACCAGAAAATAGCTCTGGCGAGAGAGTTAGCTAATATTTCCGATGAATATCAAAATTCTTTAAACCAGACTAAATTAGTTTATGATTTTTACGGTACCGGAGATACAGGAACTCCGTTATCTTATGATATTTTGATGCGTCCGTCTGCATTGAATGATTATTTACCGACATTATTGACAGATTCAATGGGCAGAGTTGCATTGGATTCAAAACTTGCAGCAGCGGCGATTGCGGCAGGTATTCCTCAAGAAGGTCTAGGAACATTGCCTTCTGAAACTATGAGGAATATGTTTATTCAAGCTTTGGCTGACAATGAGCTAATTACACAAACGCTTGCAACAACAATTATGAGTTTGCCGTATAACCAAAATATAGGTTTTGGCGGCGGTGCGACTGTTGCTGTTCAGACATCTAAAGGTATATATGACAAATTTGTTGATTATTTGAAGAGCAACGGTTCCGGATATATAATGGATCAAAATCAGTTTTTAAAATTGGAGACAAAAAACGGAAGTAATAGAGATGCAACAGCAGAAGTTCATGTAGTTCAAATTGATTACAGCATTACTGATCCAAGTGCTACAGGTTATTATAACAGAGAAAGTAATAAAAATAGCGAAGGAAAAACAAACGGTATTTCAAATCCTTCTTCAACAACAAGTTTTGATGCATATAAAGATGGAACAGCTACTTCTATGCAATTTACATTAGGAGATTTGTTAGGCGATTCAAAACAATATTATTTAGGATACGATGGTGTTGCAGGTGAACAGTGTCCTGTATATGGTGTCCCTCTGATGCAAGAAATCATCTTTGGCCAATTTATGGACTGGATGTGTGAAGAGCTCAGCATTCTTGACCTTGGAGACGGGTACTCCGGCAAGGCGATGGAATACGCTCAAGAAAAATTGAAAGAACTATTGTGGCCGGAAGAAGAATTGGCTTCTTGCGGCGGCAAAACTGGACATGATTATTGGATTGAGCATTCGACTGAGAATGATGATAATATAGAAGGAAATTCCGGATGGGATGTAAGTCAATCTTATGATTATTTAAATCCAATCAGTACAGGTTTGACCGGTGATTCAAGCTATGATGAAAGGTATCAACAATGGGTTGTTACGGATTCAAAAGATTATATCGGATTTACTATTGTAAATTCAGAAGATTCATCCAGTTGGTTTGTAAAAGATAGGAATGACCACGCAGCTGGCGGTATCAACCTCAATAACGTTGCAAAAGCTTTTCTTACATATTTTGCAGATTATATGAACGGTGTTTCTGCAACTGATAATGAAGGAAATGAAATCTTTGAAGTACATAAAGGTGCTATTGAAGATAAAGATAATCCAAATCATCTTGCAAATACTAACAAAGAATTTGAATATATTTGGAAAATAGGTTCTGATGTATCAAGTGACGATTTGGGACAAGCAACATTCTATGATGCATTGTTTAACCAAATCTGTTCAAGCGGATGGACTGAAAATGCAAGTATACAAGATAAAGAATACCTTCAATATATGCTTCAAAACGGTATGTTGTATATTTCCAAAATGAAAGATGACGGATATTATTATCAAGGAAATTATGCTACGGATACTTATATTAAAGAAGTAGCTGATGAAACATTGATTGCAGCTGCAGAAGCTAAATACAATACCCAAAAAGCAAAATTGAATATGAAAGAACAAACTCTTGATTTAAGATTGAAAAATCTTGATACCGAAATATCAGCACTTACGACAGAGTATGATACGGTTAAAAATACGATATCAAAACAGATAGAAAAAACATTTAAACGATATAATGCATAGTAACGTTTCCCTCTTTTATAGAGGGATTTTTATTATTTATATAGATCCTGAAACGAGTTCAGGATGACATCTCGCTCAGGATGACAACAACCTACACATCCGCAACAGGCGGAAGATCAATACGTTTTAGGCGCTGTTCAATTCTTCTGTACCATTTTAAATGCTGTTTAAACAAAATATTATACTGCGAAACATCACCGTGAGAAATTTCGTACATCTGTTCATCACAAGTTTGTTCTAAGGCTTTTTCCAATATGTGGTTCAATTCTTTTCTGTCAGACGGAATATTATCTTTGTTAAATTCAATACGTTTTCCAAAATCAACAACAACTTCCGGTCTGTTATCTCTGAAAAATACGTAGTCAAAAGCTGCAGGAATCAAATTAACCCTGCCATATCTCTTTACGGCATTTTGAGCAATATATGCCAAGCCCGTTTGAAATTCTACCGGTCTGTAATGCGGAGGACGGATTATCCCTTGAGGAAATATGCATAATATATTTCTTAAATCACCTACCAAATCTACAGAATATTTTAACGCCTGCATTGCTGATTGAGCTGATTTTTTATTTACAGAATAAGCACCGCCTTTGCTTAATAACGGGAAACGATTGAGCTCCTCAATCATCAAACGAATCTCTTTGTGAAAAATTCTATGCGTAATATTATAAAAAACTATACCATCCCACCAATTGCTGTGCGGGGCAAAAAGTATCGTAGGAACTTTTCTGTCACCTTCAAAATAATTCTCTGCACCTCTGTATCTGAATGCATAAAAACGGTTTTGAAGCATATTAAAGAAAAACATACTGGCAACCCATAACCAAAACTTTGTAGTTTTGGCAGGAGTGAATTTTTCTTCTTTATTCCTAAGCTTTGTAGGCGGGACATCAGAGTATAATTTTTCAGTTTCAACCATATTTTGATTGTACTCCATTATCTGAAAATACGCAAATAGACAAAAGTTTATTTTTAAGAAACATTAACACAACTCTATAGCTCTGTATGAACTTCTGACCAAAGGTCCTATTTGATGTTTTTTAAATCCGATTTTGTCTGCAAGATTTTTTATTGCTTCATATTCTGAAGGCTTATAGTATTTTTTTACTTCCAAATGCTTTTTAGACGGTTGTATATATTGTCCTACGGTTAAAATGTCACATCCGGATTTTTTTAAATCAACAAATGTTTGTTCAATTTCTTCCATTGTTTCACCCAAACCTATCATTAATCCTGATTTTGTTAGGATATCGCTGTTGCTTTTTATGTATTTTAAAACATTTAGAGAACAACCGTAATCCCCCTGAGGACGTGCGGTTTTGAATATTGATTTTACGGTTTCAATATTGTGATTAAAAACATCAGGATGTGCTTTAATTATTTTATCAAGTGAAGTTGTTTTTCCCCTAAAATCTGGTGTCAAAATTTCTACTTTTGTTTCCGGCAAAATCTTTCTTATTTCATATATACAGTTTGCAAAATGTTCAGCTCCGCCATCTTCTATATCATCTCTGGTTACTGATGTAATAACGGCATATTTTAACTCCAAAGATTTGACGGCTTGAGCAATCCTTTGGGGCTCATCCAAATCCAAAGGCTCGGGTTTTGAACAAGTAATATTACAGTATTTGCAGTTTCTTGTACAATTATTCCCCATTATCAAAAATGTTGCCGTGTTTTTGGTATAACATTCATTCTTGTTCGGACAACGGGCGTTTTCACAAACTGTGTTTAAACATTGAGTTTTTAAAATTTTTCGGACCGTACGTGTTTTATCAGTATCAATTATCGGTCGTTTCAAATATTCCGGTAATCTTTCTTGCATAATTATATTTTATTATTAAAAGATTTTATAAACAACTTTATAACAATTTTTTAAATTACTAGCAAAAAAGTTGATTTTCATGTTTTGAATAATTATAATATAATAAAAAGGAGAACATTATGAAAAAAAATTTAATAACAATTTTATGCTTGTTATGCTTTGCGGGATGCGGATATGCTGAAATGTACCAAGTTCCGGGTTCTTACAAAGAAACTGTAACTGAGGTTACAGTTCAAGAAGGAACTGAAGCTCAACAAGTTGCTGAAACAAAAGTGAAAGAAAAAAGAAAATTCAGATTGTTCAGAAGAAGACACAAAGATTACAATCCTACAAATACATATTGGAACTTTGGCAGACCTCCGTTCTGGACAGGTTCTATTTAGTAATAAAAATTCCAAAAATAAAAAATCGTGGAAATTTTCCACGATTTTTTATTTTATATTGAATAAACTTTCAAAAATCCCTTCAGAATATGTAGGATGAGCAAAACAAACTTTTTTCAAATCTTCAATTGTCAAATTGTTCTGCATTGCGATTGCTATTTGTTGAATTAATGAGGATGCTTCTTTTGAAATTATATGTGCACCGACAATTTTGCCATTTTGTGTCAAAATTTTTATAAATCCGTCTGTACAGTTATCACAATGAGATTTGCCAAGTGCTGAAATCAACATATTTGATTTTTGATAATCCTGCAAATCCTGCTCACGTTTTCCAATCCAGGCAATTTCAGGGTTTCCGTAAACAACCGATGGAACAAGAGTTTCATCAAATTCTATATTACCTATTTCTTTTAGTGCTTGTTTTATTGCAAAATGAGCAAGTTGAATTTTGCCTGAAGCATCACCCAAGATTATTCCTTCGCTCTCGTTAGGGATTCTTCCAACCGCGAGCAAAACACATTCAGGAGTTAGGATTTCTCCTGATTTTAGGAAAACTTTTTTGTCCTCAATTTTTTCTACACTGTTAGAGAGGTACGTTTTTATTTTTTTTGTTTTGAAAATTCGTTCTATTCTTTTGGAAACTTCTATATCTGCAAGCGGTAAAAGATGTTCTGCCGTTTCGACTATAGTAACTTCAACATCAAATGCCGAGAATATTCTTGCCCATTCTATGCCGATTGCACCAGAGCCTATTATCAAAATATTTTCGGGTAGTTCTGTCATATTAAGAATATCGTCAGAGCTAAGTACAAATTTATGGTCGAATTTTAATGTGGAAAAATCTTTTGGTCTGGAACCTGTTGCGTGAATAATTTTTTTGCAAGTGTAGATTTCGTTTTCTGCTATTATATTTGATTTTTCAACTTTCGCTTCTGCATAAACAACAACAACTCCTGCATTTTTTAGAGAAAGTTCTAATGTTTTCCTTAATTTTTCAACAACTTTATCTTTATGTTCAACAATTTTTTGATAATCAAAAGATAAATTTCCTGCCAAAATTCCTAAATCTTCAGAACATTTGATTTCTTCATACAGTTCTGCACTGTGTAAAATTGCCTTTGTAGGAATGCAGCCTTTGTTTAAACATACTCCGCCAATTTTATCTTTTTCAAACAAAACAACTGACATTCCTCGACGTCTTGCTTCAAATGCTGCAGTGTATCCCGCAGGACCTCCGCCAATTATTCCTAAATCAAAATTCTGTGGCATTTTATAATTCCTATCTTGTATAAACTCTCGGTAATCTTACTTTTAATCTGCAAGTTAATTCATAATTAATTGTTCCAAGTATTTTTGCCCAATCATCTATGGAATGTTTTTCGTCAATTAATGAAATAACATCTCCAAGATTTGCATCAATTCCTGTTATATCAAACATCATTTGATCCATAGTAATATTTCCGATTTGTTTGATTTCTTTTCCGTTTAGAGTGGCAAAAATTTTATTTGACAAACTTCTTGGAACGCCATCTGCATATCCGAGTGGAATTGTTGCAATTCTTCTTGTTCCTTTTGCAGTGTATGTATGCCCGTAGCTTACTCCTTCACCATCTTTTGCATCGTGAATATTAACTATTCTAGCTTTTAAAGACATAACCGGTTTTAAGTCGGGTTTAGTAACGTTTGCATCTTCCGGTAAATCAGGATACAATCCGTATAGTGCGATTCCTGCTCTGCGCATATTAGAATTCGGTACATCATAGCACATTGCACCCGCTGTATTTAGTATATGTAAAGTTAAACCTTTTGTATCGATATGTGATATTACACTATTCCACCTGTCTATTTGTATTTGAGTTTTTTCTCTTATTTCGGCGTTAGCAAGATGTGTAAATACACCGCCGAATTCTAAATAATCAGCTTTTCTTACTTCATTTATAAAATCTACGGCATCTTCTGTTGAAATTCCAATTCTATTCATTCCTGTGTCTAGCTTTACGTGAACTTTCGGTTTTCTGCCTGTTCTTTCGTAAGCTTGTTTGCAGGCTTGCAAGTGTTCTTTGGAAAATATAGAAATTATTAAATCGTAATTTACTGCAGTTTCAACAGCCCATATAGGAACAGCACCCAAAACCAGAATATCGCAATTGATTTTAGCTTGTCTTAAATCAGCTCCCTCATCAATAGAAGCGACTCCAAGCATGTCAGCACCTGATGCCAAAAGCGTTGGCGCAAGCATGACAGAGCCATGACCGTATGCATCTGCTTTCACAACGGCAAGCAGCTTGATTTCTGGCGGAGTATTTTTCCTTATTTCCCTCATATTGTGTGCTGCATTTTCTATATTTATTTCTACCCAGCTATCCCTGTGAATATTTATATTTGTTTGTCTTACATTTTTCATATATACAAGTATAGTACTATTATGAAACAATGGCAATTAATTTTTATCTGGCTTCTTTTACTACAGCTATAGTGTCTTCAATTTCTGTTTTTAAAAAATCAAGTTGTTCATTTATAACATTGTCGTTATATAGGTATCCTGCGCCTGTATATGCCAGATAAGGTCTGTATTTTTCTGCCTCGGAACGCAGCGTTGCAACTGATTGAGAATGTGTGCTGAGTGTTTGAAGTTTTTTAAATGATTCAAAATTCAGTTCGGGTTTATCAGCATATTTTTCTTCTAAATATTTCATACTTTGAGTAAAAAAGTATACTTTTGCATTAAATTTTTGTACATCATAGCCGTTTTCTATGCAGGCAAGGATATTTTCCATTTGTGGTAAAAGCTCATTTATGTCGTTCAGGTATGCAGAGGTTTTGTCCGTTTTTAGCATTATGTTTACGAAAGCCGGATTATCTCTTGGAACAGGCTTAATTTCATCTGAGGAATTAAATTTTTTAGAATCTTCATATAAAGGTTTAGAAACATTCGGTTCTGAAGATTTAAACCCCTTTGTAACGTCAGGTAAATCCCCAACGTAACCGCTTCCTTTATTGTCATATTCAACCGGTTGAGGAGCTTCTACCGGCGGTTTGTCAATATCTTGTTTTTTGTTCTTTTTCCAGTTAAAGCTGAACGCATCAGAGCTTTCTGCGAATAATAATAGGGCTATACTTAATACAAATAACTTCTTCATAACTATATTATAATTATTTATTTTAAAAAATCATCATTTATGTGAATTAGTCATTGTAAAAATATGTAACAATATAGCGCATTTTTCTAAAGTTTTTTGATTTCAATGCCGATATATAAATTGTTAATAGAAGGAGTATAGTATGGACGAGAATAAATATACTGATATGGAAGATTTGATGTTAGATTATGGTGAAATGACAAGTTTTAACTTTGATTCACTTGATTACAAACAGGTAAGGGAATTGCAGCGAATTACTGAGTATGATAAACAACCATATACTTTTAAATACGGTAATTTTGACTTGGTAGATATGATTCATGCGTTTATTACGCAAAATCAAAAAGAAAACGCATAGGTGTATTATGAACGATAAAGAATTATTTGAAAATAATTGTTTGCCTCTTTTTTGGCTTGAGGATGAAGAAGAATTTGAAGCTCCTCAAAAAAGAAAAGACTTGCAGACACTTCTGGCCGAACTGGAAGAAATAAAAAATCGAATTGATGATCTTTCAGCAAAAGAATGGCATCTTGCAAAGTTGATGAAATTTCATCAAGCAGGATTTTCACGATAACTACTACTACACACACTAGAGCTACCAATCTTGGGGTGGCACGTCGAAGAATACTTCGACGATTTTTTTTATTTTCCTATGCAAAAATGATCGAAGATATTATTCAAAATATCATCGGTAATAACTTCTCCTGTAAGTTCATCAAGGTATAAAAGAGCTGATTTAAGATCTATTGATATCAAATCTTGAAGTTGATGTTCTTTTGCCGCATCAAGAGCCAGCATCATACTTGTACGACATTTTTCAAGACAATCTTGCTGTCTGTTATTTGTTACAAATTCGCTATCTTCCAATGAAAAATTATATGATGTCTGTTTAATTTTTTCTTTTAATTCATCCAATCCCTGTTTTGTGACTGTTGAAAGGTATAAAATATTATTATCTTTTTTGAAATTTTCCTCTAATAAATCAGATTTATTTGCAATTATAATATTATTTTTATTTTTAATCAGTTCATATATTGCTTTGTCATCTTCATTCATTCCTTTTGAAGCATCATAAAGGAATAATATGAGATCAGCTTCATTTGCAGATTGTTTGGAAAATTCTATTCCGATTTCTTCGACTTTATCTTCACTGTCTCGTATTCCTGCAGTGTCGATAAGTGTTATTGCAACATCCCAATCAAGAGTTTCTTTAATTACATCACGCGTAGTTCCTGCTATATCCGTTACTATTGCCCTCTCAACATTTAAAAGAGTGTTAAACAAAGACGATTTTCCGACATTTGGTTTCCCAACTATTGCTATTTTTATTCCTTGGCGCATTATGTTTGAAGAATTTGCAGAAGATAAAATTTCATCAATTTTAGAAACAATTTTTTCAAATTCTTCAATAATGTATTCATATTCCGGTTCTGCAACGTCTTCAGGAAAGTCAATACCTGCAATTATTTTAGACAAAACATTGAATATATCTTGTCTGATTTCTTTTGTTTTTTTGCCTAAAATTCCGGATAAATTTTTTGCTGAAAGTTTGGCAAAATCTTTTGTTTTAGCATGAATCAGGTCTGCAACAGCTTCAGCTTGTGACAAATCCATCTTTTTATTCAAAAATGCCCGTTTGGTAAATTCTCCTTTTTCTGCCATTCTTGCACCGTTTTTTAAAACAATGTCGAGTACATTTTTTACAACGTTAATTCCGCCGTGGCAGTGAATTTCAATAACGTCTTCACCTGTATAGCTATTTGGATTTTTAAAAGGTAATACTATTACTTCATCAATTTTTTTGTTATCTGAAACAATCCATCCGTGTTCAATTTTTCCTGCTTGAATATTCTTTTTAGAAAAAATTTTATCTATGATTTGGAAGCTGTCATCTCCTGAAATCCTGATAACACCAACTCCTCCTGTTCCTATAGGAGTCGCTATTGCAGCTATTGTTTCAAATTCCTGATTGATATTCATAAGTTAATTTTATCATAAAATTTTACATAAAAAACCAAAGCAATATTTTAATATATTTGGCGATAAATACTGTAGCAAAACTAAAAATAATGTCATAAATTATTTTTATTCCGCTTTGTGCTTGAATCCAACCGCTCATAAATGCCCAGCCTTCGTGTCTTATTCCGGCAATGAACAGCATATATAAAACTCCGATAATATGTATAGTCAAAACTCCGACAATTACAGCTTGTAGGATATTTCGGTTTGAAAATCCGCTTTTTAATATTGAACCTGCAAAAAATATTGCCGGAATGTAGCCTATTATATATCCAAAACCGTATTCAAAAATATATTTTGGCCCACCTCCAAGAGCAAATACAGGGATAACGAAAAGTCCCAATAGAATGTATAATAATATACTTATTAATCCGTATTTCCGTCCTAAAAATGCTCCGACAAAAAGTACTACGGGAATTTGCGGAATCAGTTTATAAGTATATAAATAATCTTTGAATGAGACATTTTCTCCGTTAAAAATACCTGAAGGTATGATAAAGTGAGTAATATCAAGTTGAATAAATGTTGCAAGAATGATTAAAAATGTGCAACATAGCAAAAGCAGAATACTGCCCAGCGAAAATCTGATACCTTCTATTTCTCGTCTAACTAATCTCCCTGACATAAGCTATTTTCCCGCTAAAATCTCTTATATTTTTTTCGTACTCTAATTTAAATTTATCGTAAAAAATGTTTTCTGTCCACATTATTAATGCATCTTCATTGTTGTCTTGATAATAACCTTTTCGTGTTCCCAATGATTTGAAACCGTATTTTTCATATAAATTTATTGCAGGAATATTGCCAACTCTTACTTCCAAAGTTATAAATTTAACCATATCTTTGTAGCAATCATCAATAATTGTTTTTAAAAGCAGTTCTCCTATATGTTTGCGTCTGTATTTTGGATTTACCGCAATATTTGTGATGTGTGCTTCTTCAAGTATGTGCCAGCATCCGCAGTATGCAATGAGTTCATCTTTTTCATTTAAAACGCTGTAATATCTTGCAAGTTCATTAGACAATTCTCCCATAAAAGAGTCTTTGGACCAATGATGATTTCCGTATGCGAGTTGTTCGATTTCGATTACTGAATCTACATCTTTTTTCTCCATTGATCTGATTTTTACGGTTAATAATGCGTCCATAAGTTAATATTAACATACACAAAACAAGCTAAACAATTTATTAAATTTTGTTTACCTCTTGATAAAAACTGCGCTATATGGTATTATTCAGATAATAATAGGAGAAAGCTTTATGAAGAATATCGTGGTATACACTGACAAAAACGAATCCAAGTTAGCTGACGTTTTGTCACAGATTGAAGATGCTAATGTCAGAATTGAAAATGCTGAAACTTTGAAGGATTATGAAACTCTTAATCCGGGTTTGGTTGTAATTGAAAGTGTTCCGAATATTAAAGATGTTCTTATGACAACAAAATTCAAAGCTCCTACATTATTTATAGGTGATGTATTTAAAGGTTCAACTGTCAGAGCTGTTCTTTTTGATTTTATTAAGACACCTGTTGATAATATGGAACTTGTTATCAGAGCAAATGCTCTTTTGAAATATAAGGAATTGAGAGATAAATTAAAAACTGTTTCTACAACGGATGAATTGACAGGTCTTCATAACAGAAAATATATGCAAGAACGTATGGAACAAGAAATTTCTCGCGCAAGACGTTACGGAAACAAATTATCTTGTTTGTTGTTTGATTTAGACTTTTTCAAAGTTGTAAATGATATTTATGGTTATGAATGGGGCGATGTCCTTTTAAAATCTATTGCAGATAAATTAAAACAGCTTATAAGAAAAGAAGATATCTTAACTCGTTACGGCGATGAAGAATTTTTACTTATTTTGCCAAATACATCTGAAGAAAATGCATTTTTATTTGCAGAAAGATTTAGACGAGATATTGAAAAGATGGAATTTATTCCTGCAGGCGAAGAAGAACGCCATCCTATAACAATTTCCGGCGGAATTTCTACATATCCTTGTATTGAAGATACGGATGAAGACGCAAATACAATAATTCGTTACGCAGAACATGCTTTGTATAACGCTAAAAAACGCGGTAAAAATAAAATTGTCCAATTCTCAAAATTGAATCTTGGTGAAGGCTAAATATTGGGCAAGTAT